>CAZIPD010000007.1:0-25540 GCA_964541175.1 uncultured Pseudomonadales bacterium | reverse complement strand
GGGAAACGGCGAGGGATGTTTTTTACAAGCAAGTGAATAGCGTTTGGAGAGAGTATCAAAAGAGATTGACACAAAATCAGGCTTTAGACTTTGATGATCTGTTGGTAAAGACGGTTGATCTTTTGAAGATAGACAGGGTCAGAGAAATATTACACGGACAATTCAAATGGATCTTGGTGGATGAGTATCAGGACGTGAATAAGGCCCAGTTCGTGATTACCAGACTGTTGGCGGGACATGCGGGTAATTTGACTGCCGTGGGGGACGCCGCTCAGGCGATCTATTCTTTCAGAGGGGCCGATTTCAGAAATCTACTTTTATTGGAGAGCGAGTATCCGGAGTTGAAGACGGTTAGCTTGCCGAGAAATTACAGAAGTACACAGAATATCCTTGATGCCGCTTACGGAGTGATCAGTCACAACACCACTCATCCGGTGATCAAGCTGGCAACGAATAGTGCACAGGGTGACTCGGTCGACTTGTACGAGGCGGGAGACGAAAAGGATGAGGCAAGATATGTGGTGGGGAATTGTTCGCGAATCGCCGCGGGGGGGAGTGAGGCAGTGGTGTTGTACAGGACGAATGCCCAGTCGCGGGCGTTTGAGGATGAACTTATAAGGAGAAGTTTGCCGTACAAACTGGTCGGAGGGCTGAGGTTCTATAACCGTGCAGAGATAAAGGACTTGTTGGCATATTTGCGATTATTGGTGAACGAAAGGGATGAGGTTAGTGTGATGAGAGTGTTGAAGATCGGGAAAAGAAGATACGACATGTTCGTTACCTGGAAGGAAAAACTGAGTGAGGAGAAGAGAGCGAAGAACCCGGGTACTTTGTTGGAGGAGATCATTAACGAGACGGCGTATTTGAATAAGTTTGATGAGAGAGATGAGGACGACAGAGCCAGGATCGAGAACATCAATGAGTTGTTGGCAGTGGCGAGTGAGTTCCCCGATGTGAGGAGTTTTTTGGAGAACGCGGCTTTAAGCGAGAGCGAGGAGAGGGCGAAGAGTTTTGGGGCAAAGATCACCCTGATGACGGTACATGCCGCCAAGGGATTGGAGTTTGACAATGTATTTGTAGTTGGGCTGGAAGAAGGATTGTTCCCCCATTCGAGAACATTGATGAACAAGGAGGAGATAGAGGAAGAAAGAAGACTGATGTATGTGGCTATGACCAGAGCGAGGAAGAAACTGACCCTTTCTTTTGCCAGAAGTAGGCTGGTGTTTGGAGGTAGAGCGGCAAACTTCCCGTCACGATTCTTGTCGGAGATCCCCGAGCATTTACTGAAGAGGGCGGGTAAAGGGATCGAGGAATTTATGAGAGAAACAGAGAGCAGGAGAGGAGAGAATAAGAAGGACGAGGATATTTTCGGTGAGAAGAAGAGGAAGATCGTTCAGGATTGGGAGATAGAGGCAGAGACGAAGAATGATTTTGAGGAGATAGATAATTGGTGAGGTGTATATATCCCAATCAATAGGAGGTGGAATTAATCAAGATTCAGTGAAAATTCGTGATTATTTTGTGAATTTGAATGAGGCCATCATCATTTTGAATTCATTTTCAGTGAGTGAATCTTGGCTAAGTTTCAATGAATATATACTCCATTGGTATCCTTCCACAGGCAGCACCAATACTCTACCCTCAACTGTTTTGTAGTCTCTTGCATAGTCTATATCTCCATATTGTGTAAAACCATCTAAGCCGTTTATAGTTACCAATTGAAGATCGCCGGTTTTAAAACGAGAAAAGTTATATGTGACTGGCATAGCATACTTGCAGTAACCAATGCTGATATCGTTTAAGTTATCCTCACCAGAATCTTGTTGAAGATTGAAATAAACCCCCAGTTTGCATGCGTCAACGGCTCGAGGTTTGAGGGTCGTTGAACTAAACCTTTCCGGATATTTAATAGCATATCGGTTTTCCGGGTCAGCATATGTATTCCAACCAGAATAGTTATAGGCATTTTCAGGCATAATCTCATATTCGGTGGATGATGGAGTCGGCGATACAGGTGGCACGGCGTCTGTGGGTTTTTGGGATATTCTTGTGGTCAAATAAGAAATACCAGCAATGAATGCCATTCCTGCTAGCACCGCGAGGATCCATGCTATCTGCTTCTTTTGTGTCATGAGACTATTATATCATAAACACCTATCCTAGAGCATATTCCTATGCTATAATCCTGCCTGATCTTTAACATTCTAAATTTACGCCAATTTAGGCACAAAGGAGAATCATGTGAAGAAACTGATCTTGCTGTTGTCTTTAGGTATACTTTGTTTGACCGTACTTGGATTTGCATCTACTAGGAGTCAGGCGAGTTCGGTGGCTGATATCTATGTATTGCCTTTTGCCGGGACTCATCCTGTCACCCAAGGTCCGATGTGTAATGAAACCCACTACGGGACAGGTAATCCAAATTACCGAGCATCGGCTGAAGCTATTGACTTCGGAATGCCGCAAGGTACTCCTATCTATTCCTCTGCAAATGGCACAATCATGTATGCGGGATGGGACACTTCTGGATTTGGTAATCTAGTGAAAATACAACATCCCGACACAAGCATTACCTATTATGCCCATCTTTTGAGCATTGCGAGTGATATCGCTCAGGGGGTGGATGTGGTCCAAAACAAATTAATTGGATACTCAGGAGATACCACTAACCCTGGAGTAGATGTTGGGAACCACCTACATTTTGAACGGAGAACCAAAGAAAATCTACCGATTTGGATCAGAACACTAAGCGGAATCTCCTGGATAAGTGGTGATCCTAACTCTCCCTGCTCAATAGGGCCGGTAGATGGTGATGCCTATGCTCCTGGTGAAATACTACTGTATACCGATCCAGGCCAAAGCGGATCAGTGAAGGATCTTGTTTTCTTTCCCAATGATTCCAATATCTACAATCTTATTCCCAACAACTTTGACAATGCTACCAGATCTATACATATTAGATCTGGTTTCTCAATCAAGGTTTCTGAGAGTGCCTGGGGAGCAACTTCTGCTTGCTTGGCTGGTGGGGAGTATGCTGACTTGGGGAATCTGAAGTATCCAGGGACAAATATCTCACTAGACAGCACGATTTCTCTAGTACAGATATTCGACGACAATAATTGTGGTGGCACAGTGCCACCTCCGGAAATATGTTCATCCTCTTCCTCTCAATCATCCGGGGTGTCGTCATTGATGGTTGCCGCAATGGATAGCTGCACGACGCCGCTACCTAACCCCACCCCTACTCCCCAACCAGGAGTTACACCAACACCGGGACCTACACCTACACCATCTCAATCGGGATCGTGGAATGTGAAGGTATTCTCGGCGATCAATGAGTGTAACGACAGCGCGGACTGTAATCCGCCATCGTCGTACTACTCTACCAGTATTTCGGGGCAGAATTTCAACCTAAACTTCTCCGACGGGAAACCGTTCGGAACAGGTGGAGATCAATGGGGAATGTTCCTCAAGCAGACAGTCAATCTGTCTCCCGGTACTTATTACGTTCACGCCGATCATGATGATGGGGTGAAGGTATGGGTGAACGGGGTAGCGAGGATGGATGTGTTGGGTAATTCGGAGAATAACACTACCTGCCCGGGTATCTATCTCTCCGGAAATACTTCTCTTTCGATCTTATGGAAGAACACAGGAGGCTCTGCCCACCTGAACTTCTCGATCGATCAGAATGGTTACGCTTGTCAGTCACAACAGAAATGGACCGTGAAATACTATCACGACCCCAATCTGTGTAGCTCACCCAGTTGTAACCTTCAGCAAGTCTTTTGTGAAACCGAAGCTTTTGGAACCTGGTTCCACATTGATCCATATCCCGGAGGAACTCCCTGCGGAGACGGAGATCAAACCTGGGGAAGTATATGGAAACAAACCATTAACTTCCCGGAAGGAAATTACGTTTTCTGGGCAGATCATGATGACGGGGTGAAGATCTTTCTTGGAGACACCAACATCATGGATGTGGCAGTCAATGAGATGGGGAGCAGGGCGTGTCCGGCAAGACATTTGAACGGCAATGTTCCGGTAACTGTGATTCACAGTAATACCGGAGGAGACGCCAGGATCAATGTCTCATGGACTAGCGACACCAGTGCTTGTGAACAGGTTGCCTACAATGTTTGGGTATGGAAAGACTCAGGTGACGTCACCCATGTAAAAGTGGAAAATGGCGACATCAACAAAGTCAATCTATATCTGGGGCGTTCAGGTCACCCAATCGAGATCACCAGAGCACGATGGTTCTCCTCCTCGGGAGGGATCGAGGCCTTAATCCCCGCCGACGCCGACTCATTCCTTGTCGATCAAGGTTTTGTACCGACGATCGATGGGGCTAATGGTGACGAATGGTACAACGATCCTGTTGATGGTCACTGGATAGTAAGAAAGAAAATGTTCGTCTGGATCGATGATCTAGGACAAACCCGACTGACTTACCAAGGAGACCATTCCAGTCCGCTCATCCGCTATTACGAAAGTACCGGTGGTGAACAGATGACCACTTCATTGTGGTATGAGCTTGCCGATGGATCAGGGATCGAAGCGATCGTTCCTGCCACTTGGGAAACTCTACACGTAGACAAATGGATCCGTCCAGTTGTCTTACAGAGCGCTTCAACTTGGTGGGTCGAGAATAACTATTGGTTGCCCAAACGGGTGATCACGGTTGTTCTTGATGCGTCCGAAAAGATCCGGGTCAATTTCTACTGGGGCTTACCATTACCAGTCAGTTTAGGCCGATATGGAATGGAGTTGGAAACGAGGTCAGATCTCTGGCAATCAGAAGTAGTGAATGGTCATACCAATTACTACATGTTCTTACCGGATGACGTAGTGGCCTTTGAGATCCAAGGAGGACCTGTTCCAAGAATCGATGACTGGGCCAACTGGTTCATGGATAATTCCGGATTAGGTCATTGGGTAGTTGAGAAAACGACCTGGGTATACCGGAGTGCTAATAACGAGACAATGGTGTATTACTCCAACCCCGATGTGAATCCAGTCGACGTCAACCTTATCTACTATCTCTATGGTGACTCAACCGAGCACCAAACAGTAAGCTGGTGGACAAAGGTCGATGGTGGTTTAATCCTTACCATTCCCCGTGATGTTGAAACGTTCCTACTTTCCCGAGGTCCGGCTCCGGTCATCACTGACCAAGCCTTACCCGAGTGGAGGACGGTTTCGAATGATGGAAAGTGGATCAACCGGAAACCAATCCGTGTGTGGATCGATCAATGGGGAAGGACCTACGTTACTTACTGGCACGAGCAAACACTCATACCCAATCTTCACTATGTGTTGAATGGGACTGAGGCGGTGACTACTGCCTTATGGGTAACTGAGGGTGACGGGATCCAGGCGAGAATTCCTGATGGGGCGACTCACTTCTTAGTTGAGGTGAACAATCAGCCTTATCTTGAGACTTCCGCAGCCACCACCTGGAAGTTTTCGGCTCTTCCTGACCTGTGGATCGAGTTAATCAATATGCCCACCCCTACACCGACTGCGGCTCCGACGGCGACCGGGACACCGAACCCGTATCCGGGTCCGACCGAGACACCCGTCGTGACTTTGACACCGACGATCGTTCCATCAGTTACGGTAACACCTACTCCAGTTTTGGAGTTTAAAGTGTTCTTACCGTTGATCATGAAACCATAGTTTTACATACCGCTCTCCTTACGAGGGCGGTTTTTTATGGTTTGCTGGAGGGGGTGTGTGATAAAATGGCGGTCTTATCGGAACATTAAAAAGGAGAAGGAAAATGAATAAGAAGTTGCTTGTTGGAATTTTTGTGGCGGTCGTACTGGTACTATTTTTTGTCTACCCACTTGTCAGTCGTTTCGTGTTTTACCGACCAGGGCCGGCTACGGCTCCTATCGGAGTTTGTCCAGCAGGGATCTCCACCATGATGCAGAACGGTTACACCTCTATGCACAGTCGGATGGGAATGATGCCCTATCAGTTTGATGACGGACAGATCTGGTTGGATGGGAGATATTACTCCTATATGGGCGACTGGAATATGGGGCAGATGTACCAGATGATGTGGTATGGATACCGGCATGGATACAACTTTCGTTTCGGCATGCCGATGATGGGTAACGGAATGATGCGGGGCGGATGGTATTACCCGCTCTATGTGCTTTGTGGTTATGAGAATAGTTTCTTTGACTCCTTGGGAAGATAGATTTACAGGACCTCGTATAGAGGTCCTTTTTTTAACTGTTAATGATATTTGTGGTTTGAATTGAGGATTGGGTTAAAATAGAGCAGTGATCAGAGAAGCAATTGAAAACGACAGGAAAGAATTCGATAAAGCGGCAAGGCATCCACTGCAGTCTTGGGCGTGGGGGGAGTTCAGAAAAGAAACCGGGGTTGGGGTATCACGGCTGGTGGAGGAGAGTGAAGGTAAGATCGTCAACACATTCCAGATAACCTGGCATAAGGTACCAAAGACCTCCTTTTGTATCGGATATTGTCCCAAGTCTGCCTTACCATCGGTGAGCGTACTTGAGGAAATCAAGAAATTGGCTGGAAAAATGAGGGCGATCTTCGTGAAGTTCGAACCGAATGAGAAAACCGACAAAGAGAACTTGGGGAAAATAGCAGAACTTGAGGATGAGGGCGATCTACGAAAAGGTAAGGCTTTGTTCACAAAATATAGTTTGTGGTTGGACCTGACACCATCCGAGGAGAAAATGCTGGAGAGAATGCACCCGAAGACACGATACAACATCAGATTGGCTCAAAAAAAAGGAGTGGAGATCGTGGAAGACGGTACCGAGGTCGGTTTTGAAGATTACTGGAAATTAATGGAGGAGACGACAAAGAGGCAGGGATTTTTTGCTCACTCCAAGGGATATCACCGGAAGATGTGGAGGAGTATGAGCGAGTCGGGCATGGGACACCTGTTCAAGGCCGTTTATCAGGGAAAGGTCTTGACCACCTGGATACTGTTCATCCTCAACGATATCCTCTATTACCCTTACGGGGCATCAAGTAACGAGAATCGTGAAGTGATGGCCAGTAATCTGATGATGTGGGAAGCGATAAAGTTCGGAAAGAAAAATAAATGTAGATTATTTGATATGTGGGGAAGCTTGGGACCGGAACCGGATACCAGAGATCCCTGGTTCGGATTCCATAGATTCAAGTTGGGCTATGGATCGGAGTTGGTGGAGTTTTTGGGAACATATGATCTGGTGGTGGATGATAGGCTTTATAAAGTGTATGGGGTGATAGATAAGGTGAGGTGGGTAGCGTTGAAGGCGTTAGCCAAGGTGAGAAAGTAAATGATGGATTTTCGTCAGAGCAAGGGGTGGGGAGAATATCTTAAAACACGGGGGTGGAAAGTGGACTTTGTGAAGTCGGAAAACGGGAAGAAACGATTACAAGTATTGATATTCCGTTTGGGGTGGTGGCCGTGGAGCTTACTGAAGTTACAGAGAAACGAGGTCGACCCAGATTTTGCCGACCTTAGGAGGCTTAGGAAAAAACATCGAGGAATCCAAACGGTGATCGAGCCGCTAAAGATACAGTCAATAGAGAGCTACAGGCGGGCAGGTTATGGACGATCCAAGGTCCCCTTTTTGGCGACGAAAACGGTGGTGGTCGACCTGTCACAGGACGAACAACAATTGTGGAAAAGAATGTCGGAGAACGCCAAGAGGCTGATCAAAGCTAATGAAAGAATCAGTGTGGAGGAGGTCGGAGCGGAGGAGTTCCACGAGCTGTGGAAGAAAAATTCCAAGGTGTGGGTGTTGAACCTTACCGAGTTAAAAAATCTACTGAAGGCATTTGGGAAGAACGGCCGGATCTGTGTGGCACGAGACAGCAAGGGGGTGCACTCGGGATTGCTTTCCATACAAACGGAAGACGTGGTCAATTATTTCCAGACCTGGACGAGCGAGCTGGGAAGAAAAAGCGGGGCACATTACAAGCTGGTTTGGGAGGAGATACTAAGAGCCAGGAAGACGGGAGCGAAGTATTTTGATTTTGAGGGCATATATGACGAGGAGTACCCGATCAGAAAATGGAAGGGTTTTACCGAGTTCAAAAAGAAGTTCGGAGGGGAGATAGTCCACCACCCCGGGTGTTTTACCCGTTGGTTTTGACGAGCTCGTCGGTTTTAACCTTGGGACTTCTTGACAGGGTGACTGAGGATGGTATGATTCCGAAAAGAACTTTTCCAACCGAATGGAGGTGTATAGATGAACCGTTTTCCGGCATTGGCTTTGGTATTAGTCTTACTGTTTACTTCCTGTTCTCCCGTTGGTCTTGTATCCAAGTCCGAGGTTGACGAGGCACAGAAGCAAACCGCGGATATCCAGGCTCAGCTTGATGAAGCGAATTTACGGCTTGAGGAGAAGGAGAGAGAGGGGCGAGAGCTTCAGAAACTGATCGGGGATCTGGACGAGTTGCTCTGTACGGAACACAACTGGGAGGAAGCATCCAGCACAGTGGCGGTATTTTTCCCGTTCGACTCGGAGAGGGTTGAAGAGAACCTGCGCTACTATGTGGGTTTCACACAATGGATGCCCGACGTTGCGTGGCGTGACGGTGAGTACTCGACCACATTACTTATTGATGTCGACGGAAATGTGTCGATGATGTTGGATACGGAGGAAGATTGTGTGATCGTGAACCCCGATGTCTATGAATCGGAGATGCTGAGGGGGTTTAGACCTTAGCGGTAATGGAATATCGGCCTCAAATCGGGGCCGATTTTTTTTGTGGAAAACCGGGAGATGGATATAATGGGGATATGCCGATATCACCCGAGATGGGAAAGATGCCCGAGATGATCGCTACCTTTTACAGGGCAGGGTTGGTAGGAGAGTTGATCGCGGATATGGTCAGAGGAGAGGGAAACCGCGACCTGGTCGCGGATGCGAGACGGCTAGTGAAGGAGCTTAAGAAGCATTGCGTTGTCGAGGTAATGGGAATTGAGAATATCCCCAAGGAGAGCGGGTGTCTTGTCGTTTTTAATCATCCGAATATAGACGTGCTGATGCCGGCGATGTTGGATCTTATTACCGAGATCTTTGACGAGAATGGGCAACAGGTGTGTCTGGCCATGGGATCGGAGATCCCGATGACCACGAGCAAGTTCAATGACAAGTCGGCCTTACCTGGGTCAGTGTCACTATTGCGACGATTCCATCAGTTATATCCAAACAATATTATTTCCGTACCGACCGCCGAAAAGAGAAAGGATTTTTTAACAGGAAGAGCGGTGGCAGTGAGGAAAATAATGAAGGAGTTCAAGAAAAACAATATAGTTCTTATTTCCCCGGAGGGACATGTGGAAGAGGGAGGGGTAGTGTCACCCCCGGAGACATATCACGAGGGTTCGGGAAAGTTGGGAATACTGGCTGCGAGTATGGGAATTCCTACGGTACCGGTGGGAATATGGAAAGAGGAAGGAGTAATAGTAACTAATGTGGGTGAGCCTTTTATGATCGAGAGTGAGGAGGCGGATATGGCAGTTGTGGAAATGATGTACTGTGTGGCTAGAGCAATGCCTGAGGAGCTGAGAGGGCCTTTTAAGAAAATTTAGTAGGAATTTAATATGAAAAGGGCACCCCGGAGGGTGCCCTTATTGAAACTCTAGTGCTGGGTCCAGACTAAGACCTTGTCGACCCAGATCTGCATGATCTTGATCTGGTTCCCAACGACCCCGTACACGTTACGGGTGACGTTCAAACCATCACTGGATTCACTGATCATTCGGTAGACCTGGGTTTGGCCATTTTTGTAGACTCCCAGGATTGAATATTTGGCCGAGCCCTGCTGGAGGAGAACGTCGCCATTACAGGCGTCGCGAGTCTCCCAGTGGTTTGTCCCGGCGTACTGGAATTTTCCGGTGTCCCAAGTGCCAACGAGTTGGTTCTTGGAGACGTTTTCCCACCCCACATAATGATTACACCCGTAGGTGTAATCCCAACTGTAGGTCGGGAGCTTTTCCCCACCTGCGAAGGCGGTTGAGACGAAGGAGAAGGCGATCAGCAGGGCAAGTACGATCGAGAACAAGAAACGAGTTTTCAATGTAGCCTCCAGGAGAATGAATCAGGGATTGAGCCTACTTAAGGCTTATAGGCGTAATATACCATATATATAGGCCTTTTGTCAATCAAAGAGGCTCTATGGGGGGCTAATCCGAGGCTGGCCAAGGACTGTCGGGAACTTCCCTACGAGCCAGACTTAAGTCAGCTTTTCTCTGTAAGGTTGGTTAGGAAAGTGTCTAACAAACGCAACTTATCTGTTGATTGAATTTGCCAGCTTCCACGGATCTCGCCTAAATCACCACGGTTAGGGTCAAAGTCTGTTAACTTCCTGTCAGCAAATCCGGTATGAGCAATAAGTTTTCCAACGGCTATACCAACTTCCTCAAGCTCTGTTGGAGACAATCGGATTGACTCATCGGGTTGCAAGGGGTTTAGTTTTATCGGGTGGTCGGTGGTTTTTTTCCACGAATCAAGGGCGTCTTCCGAATCGGTTTTTTCTTGGCCTACTTTTGCCAGAGAACCAGCAAAAATCCACACAATCGCGCGAATGGGGTCTTTGGGTATAAGCTTATTTTGTCCGTTTACCACCTCTTCCATTCCTTTGAATAAAGCCGGGCAAAAACTTTCGGCAAAATATATTTGGTCCTCACCCTCAAAATATTTACCCCAATCCGTGTCAGAAATATTATCCATGTCTCCCAACTCCTTTAATGCTGATTTATACGACGAAGCAAACTTATTTATTTCTGTTCCATTAGATACCCGATCACTAAAATTTTCATTGTTATTATCTTCAACCTGCGCAACATTTGTCATTGTTAATAATAATAACATCGCCTAAAGTAATCCACAAACAAGTTGTTATGTAAGAAAAGTTAAACCAAAAGAATGGTCAACAGAGGTCGGCAAGGATGGGAACAACTTCGATACAAGGGGTACCCCAAGAATGGTTCTTAAGGATGAACTCGTGAATATCAGCCAGCTTGCCTCTGGTGGTCTTGAGGGTCATGAGATTGATATCTTCTCCACTGACCTTGGAGTCTTCTTTCCAAGAAAGATAGACGTTGTCGTGGAGTTTGGCCGTGCCACAGAGATCTTTTTCGATCAGTTCATGACAAAGTTTTTTGCCTTCTTCTCTGGTTGGGACGGGAATGTTAACAAATATGGGGTCGTAATTATTCATGGTTAGATTTTACTCCGGGGAGGATTGTAGAGAAAGCGTCATGTTTATCTCCCGCTTCTGAGAATCCTGTTGGCGAGGAACAGTAGGAGAAGAATGACGGAGTTGAGAAGGACGCTAAACATGATAGCCATCCAGAGAGAGTCGAGTATCCCATAAATTTGAGAGGATGGTGAGAGAAAGATCTGAAAACCAAAGAACCAGGCAGTGATGATGGTAATGGCGGAAAGGATAATCAAGGTGAGCGTCTGTTTTATATCACTCCAACTGGGGAAAAATGAGTTACCGATGGTGAAGAAGAGATATGCTTGAGCCAGGAGGAGTGTGTAGTTCCCCGTGGCATAGTTTGTTTGCATAAGTGAGGCAAGGAAAATGAGAAGAGCGATGCCGGAGATGAAGGGGGCAGTGCCGACAAGGAATCCTTGAATGGGGTTTAAGTGTTGTGTCTTAACATAACCAAGGGCGACGGTCCTGTTCTTTCCCTCTGCCACTTCATCCTCGAGATATTCGGGAAAGATCTCTATTTTCCCGGTACGGGCGCCGGTAAGAGCAGCGGCAAGGAAATGAGATATTTCGTGGATGATGGTACCGGGAAGAAAGATGATGCTCCAGGTAATAATGGCGGAGTGGCTTCCACCACCGAGACGGTGGATGAGGCGAGAGAGATCGGAGGTCATTTGTCGCTTGGACAGAAAGAGAAGGGTCAGAGAAAGAAGAACAAGAAGGATGGACATGAGTTAATTGTAACTATTCCTGAAGAGAGGTGAGGGCAGACTCTATCATAGCCATCTGGAAAGCAACCCTTTGGGGAAGAGGAGAGGCGAAGGGACCTTCGATGGTGACGGAGGGGGTGTTCAGTTGTGGATCATCATAGACCCAGTTCTCCAGGGCAGAACCGTCTTCGACATCGACCAACTGCCAGCCCTGTTTGATACTGCCAGTTTGAAATTGTTCCAGCCCGGCTCCGGAGAGGGGTTCGGTCACTTGAGGATTGTCCTCTTGTGTAAATTCGGCGAGAAAGACGGATGAGGGTGTGGTTTTGATCTTTTGGTCGAAGGAGAAGAGGAAAGGTTCATTCAGCCCGACGGTAAAGGCATAACCGGTTCCGGGAAGTACCGAGTCCTCATGACAGGTGATGACGAGGTTAAAAGGGGTTTGAAGATGAAGCTTTTTTATCTTTTCGATGATGATGACGGATTCTTTCGTCCGTTGGACGGTGGATCCCCAGCAATCGTTGTAGTTGACACCATTCTCATCTCTTCTGAGATGTTCTTCCGGTGATCCCTCGGGAAAATTCAATCCATATTGATTAACGACCGGAATGATGGTGAAAGAGAAACCTTGGGACCTTAGAAAGTGGAAATTATGGGGATTGAGAAGAGCGTTGGGGCCGCCGATCTCTTCCAGATGCATACCGGAAACCAAGAGGATGTTTTGAGGCTTTGTCCCTTCGGGAATGTTGGTCGCGGGAGAGGAGATGATTGGAACTTGGAGGGAAGGATCACCTTCTATGAATGAGACTTGGGCATATTTTCGCCATTCTTCCAGACCGATCTCCAACCAGCTGTTGACAATATTCTTTTCTTTGGCGGGAGAGTATTGTTCATTGTTGAAGATATCTACCTCGGCTCTTTTGATCTTATCGAGTGACGAATGGTTTTCAGTTAGGGACATGGGTGTTTATTTTATTTTGTGATATGCCTCGATGTCGGTGAGGAAGGCCAGCTTACCTTCGGGGGTATCTTTGTACATTATTTGTTTCATGTCCAGATCATGAGGACTGATACCGAAAGAGTGGATCAGATCGGCCAGGTCAGAGGAAAAATAGTAGAGAGCGTCACATTCCGGTCCGTTCGTGTCACGGAAGGTGAGAGCATCTACATATTCATAGAAGAGATATTTCCTTCTTTCCTGTCTGTCGATGACCCCAAGCAGGGGCTCAACGAAGGTAAGAGAGGAAAAGCCGTGAGCGTGGGCAATTTTTTGAGCCGCTTCACTGTTGACGATCTTTTTGACATGAGGAGAGAGTGAGATCTCGTTGAGAAGGCTGTTACAGGCATAGAAAGTACTTTTTAGGACTGGATCAAATTCTCTGTTGAGAGTGATGATGTGGTCCATGAATTTTTCTCCAACCCTGAGCCATTTTTCTTTGGCGATGAATTGAGGATCGCGAGAGGTGTCGTACCAAATGTTCTTGTGTATGCCCGGGGCTATTGCCCAACCGGAGATGAGGAGTCCGCTGTCGAAAATACTACGGAGGACTTTGGTGTAAACAGTAGTGACCTTTTCAGGGTCCGTAGCCGTACGGTTGAGCAGGAGATCGTATTCACCGAAGTGGATCAATTCCGTCGAGGTTGACTTGAGCTCCTTCTCCATGGGCGTAATATATCACTCTTGAGCAACGGAGGGCAATTTATGAGTAGTATTTTGGGTATACTTGGGGGAGTAAACTACTTGACTTCGTATTATTTTCGGTATTAGATGAAGTATGACATATTCGGATGATGAAGCATTGAAAAAAGAATTTTCGGATATAACGATAGGATATATTTCATCGGCCGATCTTGGTCACAGAAAAGAGCTGGGGCAGTACTTCACCCCGAGGTCGGTCATCAAGAAACTGTTGGAGAAAATCCCGAAGGGTGTGAGGGGGTTGAGAATAGTTGACCCGGCGTGTGGAACCGGTGAGTTTTTAATTGGGGCAGAGAGTTATTTTAGCGAGCCGGTCCTTTATGGAATGGAGATAGATGAGCGGTTGGTCGACCTGGCAAGGAAAAATATCCCTATGGCGCATATTGAACAGGCGGATACATTAAAGATCGACCAGAGGGGTGTTTATGACGTTGTTGTGGGGAACCCTCCATACTTTGAATTCAAGCCGGACAGGGAGACTAAAGAAAGATACGCCGAGGTGATCAGCGGGAGACCGAACATTTTTAGTTTTTTCATTAAGCTGGGGATTGAGATGTTAAAACCTGGAGGGTACTTGGCTTATGTCCTACCACCGTCGATGAATAACGGGGCATACTTTTCCAAGCTGAGAAAATACATCATTGAGAACGCGGAGATCGAGCACCTTGAGATTTTGGATGATGAGAAACTTTTCCATTCGGCTCAACAGACGACGATGTTACTGGTGCTGAGAAAGGGTACAAATAACGGGAAATACATATTCAAGAAGAACGGGATAACGATCTTTGCGGAAGACTTGGAGGCTTTGGAAAAGATGTTTTCGGGTAAGAGCAGTCTTAGGGAGTCCGGGTTTTCCGTCAGTACCGGTCAGGTGGTTTGGAACCAGAATAAAGAGCTATTGACCGAGGAGAAAGCAGAGGGTGAGATCCTGATCTGGTCCCACAATATCACCGAGGAGGGACTGGTGCTGAACAACAAGAACAAGAAGCAGTATGTAAGGAAGAATAATCCGGATGTCGGTCCGGCTATTGTGGTGAACAGGATCGTGGGTAAGGTGAGTGGAGGGACACTCAGAGCGGCACTGGTTCCTGTAGGACAGAGATTCTTTGCAGAGAATCATGTCAATGTGATCAAGAGCAGAGCGGGGAAAGAGGATATGGGGAGACTGGAGTGGTTGTTGGGAGAGCTGAAGAAGGGCGAGAACCTGGAGGTGGTAAAGCACGTGACCGGGAATACCCAGTTGTCGAAAAATGAGCTGGAGAATTTATTTCCAATCGAGAAAAGACCTTTGGCAGAAGGCGCTTAAACCAACACCGTTGGTGAAGGATGATTGGACACCGATCAGGGGTTTGCCGTTTGAGAGGATGGAAAATCTTTTGGACGTTTTGACCAGTGCGGTCAGTTGTCCACCAAGAAGGGTGAGAAGTTCGGAGTCTTCTTTGAGAGTGACTTTCTTTCCGGAGACCAAGAGGAAGAGCATTTTCTCATCGGTATTCACTCCGAGCATTTTTTTGACCAGTGCCAGTTTTCTTTGAGGAGTGAGATCGTTGAAGGACTTGGCACTTTGTTCGGTGGCCATTTTTTGGAGTGGATTACCTACCTCTTTGCCGAGGATTGAGAGTTCGGGGAAGCGGTGTTTGAGAGAGCGGAGTTTGCTCCATGGGGCTGTTGATACGGCGTCGTCAAAATTGCCCGAGCCAATTTTTTCGTAGAGATCTTTTTTCAACTTGGCCATCCGCTCGTCAACGTCCAGACCGAAGTAGAGACGACACATTTCTTTACCGGCATTATCCAGAGTGCCACTTCCGACCCCAACGGATTTGACAGAGATGCCAAGAAGCCACTGGTCTTCATAGGTGATCAGGACATCGGCTTTTGTACCACGGCCGAGGTTCCTGCCTACCCAGTCCACTTTGGTAACCGGACCGTGTGCCGATTTATATTTGTCGAGGGCACTTGTGGTTAGAGAAATGGATATTTTATATCTATCATTCTGGTCGGATATCTTTTGGATTCCTCCTCTTTGAGCCAGCACAAGGTCTTTTAGTTTTTTGGTGTCCGAGGAAAAATCGTCACCGGTATTGAAGTAGTCGGAAATGCCTTGGGCTATCAGGAGTTCAAAATAGTCAGCGGCATAGCGACTTGATTTTTCGAGATTATCCATAAGGAGATTGTAAGCCCGGGAGACGGGGAATTATATAGCCGGGGTGGCTGGGGATATATGAAAACTTTTATTGCAGTGTTAGTGCTGCTTTTCATTCTTGGACTGATATGGTTCTTCCTTACCAGAGACTGCGTTGTGAATAGGGCAAACTCTGGAATTCCTACGGACTGGGCAACGATTAAGGACTGCGCTTACTAAGCGGTCAATTTCCTCAACAAATCCCCAACGGGGCCATTGAAGCTAATTAGAGGTGGAACTATGCCACTCCAGGCACGATAACCGGCTACAAGTCAACACGCGTGGCGACAGGGGTGATTTACTTTTTAAGGTCATTCGTTATTAAAAACCTCTTCTTTCTTCCTCAATCTTTTCGTGTTCAATTTGTTTATCCAGAGAGTCTATCATTTCATCAAGCCACCGTTTTACATTTTCGTTGTCTTCATTCTTTTTAAAATCTATCAGGTGATCCTTCCTCTGTTGATAGTGGAGACTTGCAGGACCAGACCACCCCTCGGTATAAAAGTTCGCCCCCATCTCCTTACGAACATCTTCTCTGTTTCCATATTTAGCTAACACTTCTCTTGCCCAACAAACTTTACCTTCTTGCCTGAAAAGTAACTTTGGCACGAAGTAAGCGACATACCAAGCTCTCTTTTTAATATCTCCATCCACCCATTTCCAAACTTTTTCTGGAGGGAAAAATGCAAGAGCTCCCGACGCTCCCGCTGGTGAATGCTCACTTCCTCTTAACCACTCTTTTATATGAAATGCTCTTGAGTCAATTGGTGGACCCAGATACTTCGCCGCAATATCCCAGACCTCCGAAGGATATTTGCGAGCAATTCCGTCAATTACCTCTTGAGTCTGCGAATGATACTCTTCAAGAATGCTACCATCCTCACCAAAATGTTCTAGTATTACTTCAGCTAGAGGTAAGCTTTTCTTTGGATAAAGCTCAACAAACTTATTTCCTATCTCTTTCCAGTGAAAATCGTCCATTTGATTACGCCTGCCCTCTGACACCTTCTTAAATAGCGAGGGGTGCATTAAAAGCTTCAAGGTTAAGGTCTCCGGTAATTTATGTTTAGACTCTTTTCTTAAATAAAAGAATTGATATAGATCAAGTGCTATGGAAACCGCATGTTCTTCGGGACATTCCAATAGAAACTCAATCCATTTTTTTAATATGTTTTCGGATAAGTCTCTAATGACACTTCCAAGACCAAATACACGGAAATGTCCAGGAGTTATTACTTTCTTTTTAGCTAGCTCCAATACTCTTAAGGCTGCCCTGTCTGACATTCCAGACCGCCAAGTGAGATCGGAAACCCAGCTACCCAATTTTTCATCTTTTGTTAAGTCGTCTAATAAAGATTCCCATTTCTTCTTATCTTTTTCAAATAGAACCCTAAGATAACCACCAACAAAGTAATCACTAGAATTGGGTTGTCTACTTATCTTACGTTGTGCGCTTAACAACATCGGCAATAAGGAAAAATCTTTATCCAGATGACCCAGTTCATTACCAAAACGATATCCACTTTTTGCTTCATGCGTTACTAACCAATCAAGCTCTGGTTTAAGTAACTCTGGATAACCCACTGCCTTTTGTGCAAGTCTTTTAATAGGGATTTCCGCTTTATCAACTCGATTACCATCTTCATCAAAACTATCTTCCAAGATGTCCATCCCTACGTATCGCCTCATTAGGGAGCCAAAGTCGTTACCAACCAAATCATCTTTCAATTTCTCCCATTTTTGTTTAGTCTCGGCTGGTAATTCTTTTCCGTCATAATGAAGAATGGCGACAACCCTTTCCAATATTTTCTCTCTGTTGCCATAAGGTTTTTTAGACAACTTGGTCACATCTGTGATTATCATATCCGTTAACTTCTGAATCCTACTCAAACCTCTTGAGTTATCGAGAAGAACATCAATTGCCTGATCCTGTTCATCTTTAGGTAAGGTTTCTATTTTGCTGTATAAAAATTCCCAAACTTTCTGATAAGCGTCCCACAATTCACCATAGGTTTTAGGTTTCCAGAGTTGAGCCTCTCTCCTTACTCCTTGATATTCAGCTCCTACCGTGCGAGTGAAAAACTGTGATTCTAATGCTTTGTCACATGCCCGAATTGCTAGCTTCCGACGTTCGCATGAGTCTGAATCGAGAGCTTCTTGGAGAATAGGTATTCGATCTTCCGGAGGCGCTTCGGTTGAGGAAAGTCCTAAAGAAAAGAGGTCTGCAAAAGTTCCACTGGCATTGTTAGCGTAGGTTTCATTTTCCTGTTCGCCTAGAATTAAGAGTAGTCTGGCTGCGTCTGCAAACAACTCCTTCCATACAACAATTTTCTCTAATGCCCAAACAATATCCCTACGAGCTTCTCTGGACTCTAATAGCTCTTTTTTTTTCCACTTTCCAACCGTATTCTGAAGAGCCTCCAATGCCGATTTTGGGTCGGCTTCCGTTAGCTTTAAAAAAAAATCTCCACCTAACTGAGTTTTTAAAAGTGTTCCATCAACAAACAAGCCATCTTTGCCCAAGATTGCTTTGGCGAAGTCTTTGCCCTTATTAGAGGTAGCTATATAAGGTAAATGGTCAAAAAACCTTTCTAGAAGATCTGCTCTAAATTCTTTCGGGACGCTCTCCGTAAATTCCTCAAACTTTTCTTTTGTAAGGCCATGAGACTGCCACCACTCTTTTAGAAGGTGTATCCTTAGCATGAATGGTGTGACATAGATGTAATGCTGTCCCTGGATAATTCCTCTTTCTCTTTGTTCCGTTACAATATCTTGAAGGTCTCCAAAATCCACACCCATCATTTTTGCGACCCACTCAGCCTCTCTCGTTAATTGTCCCTCATATCCAATTTTGCTAAATAAGGACAAACCCTGTAATACTTTCTTTGTTTTTCTAAAATGATCAGACGTGGTGTTGCTCCCGCCAATCAGACGATTCATTAACGCTTCATCGCTAACATCCAAAAAATCTTTTTGGTTATCGCTCTTACTGGCTAAATAACTTTCAGCCAGTAATACGCCTATTCGGGGATAACCGTCTGCGAATTGGCTTAGCCTATCTATAACATCTTTAGGCAATGCTGGCGCCTCAGCTTGCAAGATTTTTTTAATGGAGTCTTGGTTTAATTTGGTTACTTTGAGTGGTAAGGAAGGGGATGGAGTGTTTCCTTTTTCATAGGATAAAGTGATCAAAGCTAGCCGGTTTCCTCTTGCAGAAAATGAGCGGACAAATTCGTCATGTTGCTGTAAATTGCATTCGTCTACAACCACAATGGCAGATAAGTTTTGATCGTTTTGCAAAGTCGTAAATAGGGAAGATAGACGGAAGGCATCCGCCCTGACATAAATGACCCTCTGTCTTAAATCATCGGGAGCCAAAGCCTCGTAGACAAACCTGGTTTTACCAATTCCTGAAAGCCCGGTAATTCTGAAAACAACACATTGCCCATTACAGTTTCTCAGTTTATCTGACATCACTTCCGCAAGTTTTTTTCTCTCGTCATCAAATACAAACGCCTTTGGTAACTGGATTTCTCTATTCTCTGCCCACGAAGAATATGGCAAACATTGGCTGAGGTCATTCTTAAACCAAGCAACTAAAGAGGGAAAGCGCTCGAAAAAACCTATTAGCTGAGTTGCGGTAAAAAGGCGAACTTTAGGATCAGAATAGCCCAATCGAATAAGTTCGTCTTTAATAGCTTGTTCTTTGGGGGCTGTAGCTCTAGGACTTGTTATATCAGCAAATAGGACTAGGATATAAGTTCCATTTCCATCAAGAATTTTTTTTATTTCCGGTTTTATTGGCTGACTTAAATCGTCGTTCATATGAAGCTCTTTTTTACAAGCTGCTGACGTAAGGTTGGAGGATTTTATTTGATAACCGCTTATTCCATTGGGTATAGCTTCGTCTGAAATAGGATTTGCATCTTTTACGTAAGCATCAATTCCGCCATCTCCGACATTTATACACTGTGGAGCGTTGATTATATTTCGCCCAATTCCTACCCTTCCAGCCTCTGCCCACAATAGCCGTCTAAAAGACTCGACCGCGCGGTCTTGACCTAGGTTTGTCAAATCACTTACTTGTAAAGTAAATGGTGTTGTAGTCATATTTATTTCTTGTTAATTTTCAAAATTACTTCTATATCGCTTGGATCGTAGCACCTATCACCCCGCTCATTTACTATGATAGCTTTTAGTTTTCCTTTTTTGTCCCATCGTCTCAGTGTCTCCACATGGACATTCAGAATCTTCGCTGCTTGGTGGATAGTTAACAACTTTGGAAAAGTCGTGTTTTTCTTCGGCATACCTCAACATAATTATACAATTTTTAGCTTAAATGAAATATACTATAAGCAATGAACGACTATCCAAAAAACACCTGGACAGACGAAGATGTAGATAAAATGAAATCAGCATATCTGATGGGTGTTTATGAAACAAAATGTCCGGTATGTGGTGGGCATGTGGTAATAGAAAAGCAGGAAGGTGAAGAGTTTCTTAAAAAGAAATATGTAAATACTAACTTCTTCCTCGTCTTTGAATGTAAAGTGTGTAAAAGGAGAGACATTAAAACCTACTGCAAAAGTGCTTAAGTGGTTAGAAATCTGTTGACTTCCTTGTTTGTCAGCTCTGGGTATTCTAGGTAACTTACCCAGTCGGTTCGTCGGAATCTATACCATCGTTCGATGGTTCAGAAATTTTTGTCCCGGGGAGGAAATGGGTCATTGGAGTGCGGAACTGTATCTGAATCCCTGAACTTACCGTCCAGTCCTTGAATCCTGACCTCTCCGCCTCCGGAGTTACCGGCTAGGCGTTTGGCTTTCGCTTCCGCTTCTTCCTGAGTCATTGAATGGAAGCTTGATCTTTCCGCTCCATCCTGCTTTACATTCCATCCGCCGTTGGGGTCATTGACGACATTGTAGTTGGACATTTGTAAACATTCTAACATATTGGCCGTTCATCTTTACTGACCTTCATTCTCGGACGCTCTATTTACATTAGGAATCCCATCTGGCCAGCAATGGGTCCTGAAATCACATCTTTGGCAGGGAGTGGTGTCTTTGGTTCGGTCGAGGTTGAGGCTTCTGATCTCTTTCATTGATTTTCTAATGACTCCTTTTAGCTCTTCTACCTCTTCTTTTTGGATGTTGAACCTTTCCTTTTTGAATTCCCCATTCTTGGGTTCGATGAAGTCGAGCTCGGTTTGGACGACTTGGTATTTGAATGACTGGTCAAGTTGCGCGAGGAGGTGATAGAAGATGAGCTGACGTTTGTAGTCGCCATCTGAGTTCTGGGTAGTGCCCTCTATTTCTCCTCTGGTTCTGACTTTGCCGGTCTTGTAGTCTGTGAATCTGACATGTTTGTCCTCTTTGCTCGTTAGGTCTACTCGGTCGGCTTTGCCGGAGAGGGGGATGTCGTCCAGAAAAACTTGGGAGGAGAGTGAGTCACCGAATTTCTTCTCGGTGAAGAGGCAGGGAGCGAATTCTTTTTCATACCGGTCGTAGTATTCGGAGAGGACTTTTTGACCATGCTCGAGTCTGTCTTTGAAGTCGGAGTCGGAGAGGATCTCTTTTCTGAGAGCGGATTCGAAGTCTTTAATGAAACCCTCTTTAGATCCCAACTTACCGTTATTGAGATCGAGATACAGATGCTCGAGGGCAAAGTGAACGGCAGTGCCGAAACACATGGCAGGAGCCTTGGCTCTGGGGATCTTGTAGAGATGGTCGAGTTTGAATTTGTAGGGACATTCAAGAAAGGTATTGAGGGAGGTAGGAGAAAGTTTGAAGTCTTTTATGAGTTGGGTGAGATATTCTTTTTCTCCGTCCGTGAGAGTGGGGAGAGGAGAGGCTGAGAGTTGTTGGGCAAGGATCTTTCCCGCTTTTGATTCGTATCGCTTGGTCTTGAGCTTTTTGAGGTTCTGTTTGGGAAGATCTTCAAGGAACATGGAGGGAAAGATCATCTTGGCTGAGGAGGGGTATTGGGTAGCTCCGGTGAGGTAGAGGGTTTGTTTGGCTCTGGTGAGGGCGACGAAGAAGAGTCTTCTCTCTTCGGCGTTCTTGTCTTCTTTGTCGGTATCCTCGGAGATGATGCCGGGTGGAAGTTTGATCATTTGCCTGCCGGTTTTGTTGCCCCAATATGAATCGGCAAAGCGGTAGATGAAAACGGTGCGCCATTCAAGGCCTTTGGCCTTGTGGGCGGTGGTGAGGGTGACGGCGTTTTGATCGTCGAGGAGGGATTGTTCTTCAAGACGAATATTGTTGTCGTCCATGAGACGGAGATTGAAAACGTAACCTGAAAGAGTGATCCCTTGGAAAGCGGCTGCCTGGGATTTGACGTCTTCGAAAAGAGTGCCGAAGCGGTTGAGCTCGATGAGGGGTTGAGGGAGAGAGAGGATATATTCCAAGAGACCGGATTCCTGAAGGATGATCTGGAAGATCTCGGTCAGGGTGTGATTTGTTGATTTGGAATTCCAGGAGAGAAGTTTGGTGTGGAAAAAGTCTACCAGTTCGTCGTCTAGTTCCGGGTTGGCGTCCATGAGAGTGTCGACCAAGGTCTTGCGGTTTTGGTAGGCAAGACGAGAGGTCTTGAGAATGGAGAGAGGGTTGAGACCAAGATATTTATAGTTCAGGATCGTGAAGAGATCGAGGTCGTCGACGGGACCCTGGAGAGCGGTAACTACGGTGAGGATCTTGAGGAATTGGGAGACAAGGGGTGTGTGGAGAACATTCGTCCCTCCTTCCAAGCGATACGGAATATTTTTGTGTTTGAAGAGATCGACCAAGTTCTCAATGTCTTTGTTCTCTTTGACGATGACGGCGATCTCTTTGGGAGGAATTCCCCGCTTGATCTGCTTCTTGACGGTAGTGGCGATGAATTCATCCTCGAGAACCGGTGAGTTGAATTTGGCAATTTTAATGGGGAGGTCTTTTAGCTTGATCGTGGGATTGAGAGGAGTTTCGTTAAGGAGGGCGGAGGCGGAGTTAAGAATGGTGGGGGTAGAGCGGTAGTTATCGGTGAGAGTGATCTGAGTAGCGGCAGGGAATCTTCTTTTAAAAGCGGCAACATTCTCTTTGGATGCTCCTTGGAAACGAAAGATCGACTGATTGGGATCTCCGACGCAGAAGATGTCGGCTTGATCTCCCCAGTGAGAGGTGAGGGCAAAGAGAAGACGGTTTTGAGCGGAGTTGGTGTCCTGGTATTCGTCGGCAAGAATGTAAAGGAAGTTCTCTTCGTACGATTGGAGGAAATCCGGGTCTTGTTCGAAAGCTTCGACTACCCAGTTGATCATGTCGTCGTAGTCGAAACGGCCGATGGAGGTTAGCTTTTGTTGATATTTTTCGTAAATATCCAGTAGGTCGAGATTCTTACCGACCAGTTTTTCTTTTTCCAAAAAGGCAGTTTTTTTCAGCTCCCCTTTTTCCAGTTCGAATTCGTCTTTTAATATGGAGACTAGTTCGGTGAATTTTTTGGTGGTTATACCTTCGCGCTTGAGATCGGAGATGCTCGATCTGATGTAGGGGAGATAGAGGAGAGGGTCACCTATGGGCTTGAGATGAGTAAAGGAGTTCTGTTCAAGAATGTCTTTTATTATCTGGACCTTGTCCAGGTCGGTGGCCGTTTGCATACCGGCGGGACGGGAGAAACGGTCGGGGTTATCGGTAATGATCTCGTTACAGAGGGCGTGGTAGGTGCCGATCTTGACGTAGTAACCGTCTTTACCGATGAGGGAGATGAGACGCTCTTTCATTTCTTTGGCAGCGGCTTCGGTAAAGGTGAGAGCGAGGATGGAGGAGGGATCCGTATCGGTCTCATGCAGGATATTGGCGATACGGAGGGTAAGGACCTGGGTCTTACCGGTGCCCGGACCGGCGAGGACCAAAACGGGACCAGAGATATTGTCGACAGCTTGCTTCTGGGACGGATTAAGGTTCTTGTAGGCTGACTCGAAGCTGGTGGTGGTTTTCGGCATTGAACTTATTGTAGCCGAATGATACACGAAGAGGCAATAAAAGATATTCTTTTTGAGGGGGTGGAGGTGGTTGGGAAATATTCATTGCCGTATACTAGCTCTGATGAGTCAAGAACAATCAGCCGAAGAAAATGTGGCACCGATCTACTTTTTTAAAGGAGCAGAAGAGGAAGTTAAGGCATACCGAGAGCTGGGGATAGATATAAAGGGGGAGTTAATCCCCTTGGACGAGGACCAAGAGACATTAGTTGAAATATTAAAAAATAAAGGGAAAGAGGTATCAGAGGGAGTAAAGATAGATGTTTATAACCCGAGCAATATTTTTGTCAAAGACGGAAAAGAGTATATCGCCGGCAGGGTCGAACCGACGGGTAAAAAAGCGGAACATCAGTCGGTAATCGTCTTTTTTGTCCACGAAGGAGAGAGGTGGCTACCTCTTGAGGAGCCAGTAATTATCGGACAGGATCCCAATATCTCCTGGATCGGGGACTGGATGGTCCTGTCGACCGTTAAGCTGAGGCCAGGTGAACAAGAAGGTTGGGTCGATTATTTTGCGAATTACTCTGCGGGGACGGATTTTCGCCGTCTAAGCCTTTTGACCGAAGGGCCACGGAATATGAAGAGTATGTCCATGGTGAAGATGGCCGACGGCGGAATAGGAATATATACCCGACCGCAGGGAGAGAAGAAAGGTGGGCGGGGACAGATCGGATTCGTCAGAGTTAATTCATTGTCGGATCTCGCCGCCGGTGCCAAAGAAATCATGGACAATGCCCCATTGCTTCCCTTTCGCTTTCCGGAAGGTGAGTGGGGCGGAACCAATCAAGCAATATTATTACCGGACGGTAGACACTTAGTCATCGGTCACAGGGCTTATACAGATAAAGATAGTATCAGACACTATTACCCTTGGTCTTTTATCCACGATCCGAAGACGGAGGAAGTGGTCGACCTGGGAATTATGACCGAGAGGGCGAACTTTCCGGAAGGGCCGGCTAAAGACACTGACCTGGTCGATATTCTGTATACCTCGGGAGTATATGAAAAGGACGGCAAATGGTACTTGATCACCGGTATTTCCGATACCCAAGCAGGCATGATCGAGATCGACAAAAGGTCGGAAATCTTCAAGTACCTTGAGCTTTCAAAACTGACCTAGAGGAATTAACGCCTTTCCTGAGGAGCCTTTTTTCCAACAATACATAGCTCGAATGGTTGACAAAGAAGGGAGGCTGTGGTATTATATAGGATACTTTAACAGCTTCGTTCAAAAAGGAGAAACGGCATGGAATACGTAATGTTCGGATTAACCGTAAGTGCCATCATCGTGGCCGCGAAAGCGATTCGTGGTCGCTTCGGAAAGAAGGCTTTCTTCCTTTACATGATCGCGGTCGCCGTCATCATGATGGTCACCCTGGCTGTGACCACCGTTCTCAGATAGGTTAAGCCCAGCACGAAGGAGTCTAATAGGCTCCTTCTTTTTTTTGCATAAAAAAAGCCCTCCCGGAAGGGAGGGTGAGAATCGAACTATTTCGGGTCGTCCTTGAGGTAGAAGAGGACCGACTCGGCAATGTTGAACATAATCCCGCCCAACAGGAGTATGGAGTACATCATACTCAGCTCTCGTGTGAGGGGTTCAGAACTGGCCGTGGGGGTACTGAAGCTGGCAATGAGGATAAGGATCATTACCAGCACGGTGGCCAGTAAGCCTAGATTGATCTTCCTCTGGTTGACGATCATACCGATATACGAGGCATGAGCGG
>CAZIPD010000006.1:27200-28473 GCA_964541175.1 uncultured Pseudomonadales bacterium | reverse complement strand
CGGTAATGGAGAAAATTAATTTAAGTAGGGATTTGGCCGTCGCCGTTGTCGGGTCGCAGGGAATGGTGGGAAAGAGGCTTTACGGCAGATTATTGGAGCTGGGGTTTGTGGTATCGGGTTTTGAGAAAGGAGATGATCTCGGGAGACTAAGGGAATTCAAGGTGATCATCTCTTGTACGGGTGAGGAGGGCGTGATCAAGCCTGAGATGGTCAGGGATGGGTTTGTGGGGATAGATCTGGGGTATTCGAGGCCGGAGATATCGAGCGAGGCTGGAGAGAAGGCAAGTGTGATCACCCCGGTGCCGGGAGGGATCGGACCATTGACGATCGTATCGTTGTTTGTGAACTTGGCCGAGGCATAAAAAACCCCGCCGGTGAAGGCGGGGAGGAGATGAGAGGGTCTATTGGATGTCAATTTCAGGGACTATCGAGTCCACGGGGACGTGGAACTCGTAGACTTTGGCACCCACTTTACCGGGTATTAGCCCGATCAGCGTTTCCCAACTGTATTTCCATTCGTAGCCGAAGGTACTGAGGAAAGCTTTATTTGCTTCCTGGTCACGGACCAGATAGACGATGGCCAAGTCGTCTCTGTAACGGATGATCTTGCCATCTCGAAGGCGATCGTCGCCTTCGTAGTACCTATAAAGGTAGTATTCCTCGGTGTCAATAGTGCCGGAACCGAGGAAGAAGTGACCTTCGATTTCCGGAGACCCAAGGTTGAGTGTTTCCAGCTGGATAGGATCGTTTGCTACCTGTGTCATGGGTAGGAACGTGCCGATGATAAGGGAGACTAACAATCCAGCGAGTAAGCCCATGAATATAAATGCCCAAAGGGTAAGGGGGGAGAATTTACGGAACATGATGTGGCTTTCCCGATCGAACTCAAGGTCGAACATCAAACTTCTGGTTAAATAGGAAATGAAGATGGCTACCAAGATGACGACGATCATTTTACCTTCCTTCTTTTTTTTGGGGTGGGTGAGTTAAGGAGCTACAACGAGGGGATTGTATCTTATAGTACTTGGGAAGTCAAGCGTAGGCTTGCGGATCTGGGCTCAGACTGGTAGAATACACGGAGAATTAATTAATAATTTGCCCGCGGCGAATCTCTTGAGAGGCCGGACGGGTTTAGATAGAGATAAACAATATGGCTAAAAAAGCTCAGAAAGAGGTCTTGGTCGAGACCGAAAAGAAAGAGACCAAAAAAATTGTAAAGAAAGCCGCTCCCAAAAAAGAGGCTGTGAAGAAGGCTCCGGTTAAAAAAGCCGCT
>CAZIPD010000006.1:25868-27100 GCA_964541175.1 uncultured Pseudomonadales bacterium | reverse complement strand
GTCGAGAAGAAGGTCGAAAAGGTTGAAAAGACCGAGGTCGTCGAAGAGACAAAAACATCACCCAAGGCAGGATACAGAAGTGAGGTAACGGTAGAACAGTTGTTCGAGGCCGGTTCTCATTTTGGTCACGTGATCAAGAAATGGAATCCTAAGATGAGGAAGTATCTTTGGGGTAACATGAACGGTATCCATATTTTTGACCTGGAGAAGACGGTAGCGAATCTTAATGAAGCGTGTGAAGTGATCCAGAAAGCTGCTTCTGCCGGAAAGAGAATCGTCATCGTCGGTACCAAGAGACAAGCAAGACCCATCGTTGAAGCGATGGCCAAGAAGGTGGGTATTCCTTACATGACCCAGAGATGGCTTGGCGGATTGATCACCAACTGGAGACAGGTAAAACAAACTATCGACAGATTGAACTCCCTTAGACTTAAAAGAGAACAAGGCCAACTGAAGAAATTCACCAAGAAAGAACAGGTACTTTTCGACAAGGAGATATCCCGTTTGGAAAGAATTGTTGGTGGGTTGGCTAACCTAAAGGATGTTCCCGAGTTAGTGTTGGTTATTGATACACACAAGGAAAAACTCGTTGTCAAGGAAGCCTCTTCGCGCGGAGTGACTGTGATCGGCATGGTTGATTCAAACGCCAATCCCGACTTGGTCGACTACGTGATCCCCATGAACGACGACTCTACCAAGGGTTTGGAGATCGTCATTGGTGAGATGGAAAGAGCCATGCTTAGTGGACAAAAAGAGTTAAAGAAATAGAATAAAAGAATATGATGGACAAAATCAAAGAACTAAGAGAAATGACCGGTGCCGGGGTAATGGATGCTAAGAAAGCCATTGAGGAATCAAATGGTGATATGGACAAGGCAGTGGAGATCATCAGAGCCAAAGGGTTGGCCAAAGCAGAGAGCAAGTCTGATCGTGAAGTAAGAAGCGGTAAGGTGTATTGCTACACTCACAATGGAGGAAGTGCCGCCGCTATGGTGGAGATCGCTTGCGAGACGGACTTTGTGGCGAAGACCCCTGAATTCGAGACTCTTTGCAAGGAAGTCGCCATGCAGGTAGTGTCCATGAATCCGGAGAATGTTGAGGAGCTTTTGAAACAGGAATATATCCGTGATGCTTCGGTAACTATTGAACAACTGGTGAAGACCCTTATTAGCAAGACCGGAGAGAACATTCGTGTAGTCCGTTTTGTCAGATTCAAATTGGGAGAGGAATAA
>CAZIPD010000006.1:11419-25768 GCA_964541175.1 uncultured Pseudomonadales bacterium | reverse complement strand
TTTTTATATCATGTCTTGAGCCGATTTGGTAAGATATTCGTATATGATGCTAGAACACGAACTGATAACCCTGTTAAGACAAAAGTACGAAAAGGTGATGGAGGTGATCAAGGAGGATATGAGTACGGTGAGGGTGGGAAGAGCAAAGCCCGATATGGTCGAGAATGTTCCAGTGCTGGCTTACGGGACCAAAATGAGGTTGGTGGAACTGGCAACGATCAGCGCTCCCGATACCAATATGTTGATCATCACGCCATATGACAAGAGTGTAATGAGGGATATCGAAAAAGCGATCGCAGAGAGTGAGATGCAGCTTTCACCAGCCGTCAGCGGTGACCAGATAAGGATAGTGATCCCCTCGCTAACACAAGAGAGAAGATTGGATTTTGCCAAGTTGTTACACCAGAAGAAAGAGTCTGGAAAGATGCTTCTTAGACAGGCAAGGCAAGAGGTGAAAGAGAAGGTAGATGCTCTGAAAGGAAAAGACGGGGTGTCCGAAGACGACATTTATATGCTCCATGATCAGACGGATAAGATAACGGGAGAGTACAACGAAAAAATCGAGGAGATGGCACGGGCGAAAGAGGGTGAAATAATGGCGGTATAAAAAACCCGCCGGGTTAGGGCGGGTAGGAGCTATTTGCTTTTTTGGGTGACATTTAGGTCATTGCCGTCCCAGCTAAGGACGACAGTGAACCGGTTACTCGTGCCGATAACGGCAGAGTTGGGAGTCATCTTGGCCAGCAATTGCCAGTAATTGGCATATCTGGTGGATGACTCGACGTAGACTTCAACTTTTCCTTCACGAGTGACGGTTTTGAAGTTATATTCTCCTAGATCATTGACGATCCAGAGGATAAGCGCATCCTGTGATTGAGGGTTTTGTTCGAGGATGACATAGGCATTGAACCGAAGATGTTTTGGTTTACCTTGGAATTGAAAGATATCCGCTCTTGGGATTATGCCCCAAGGTGATATTCCGTTTGGGGGAATATATCCACCAACGGGGGGAAAGGTAACAACAGGTTCGGGTAAGAGCCCGGGTGAGGGAACTAAGGCAACTAAGGTGCCAAGCCCGATCCCCTCATTAGGAGTGTAAAAGCTACTAACGAGAGTAAATCCCGAATGGATTTCGGTTTCCGCTATGGTGAAGCATTTCATATTAGCCTCCTTGGAATGATTTAAAGAACTTGTTGAGTGTATCTTATAGCATGGTCATAGTCAAGTCTGGAGCCTTGGGATGATAGAATGAAACAATGCAGCTTTTGACATTCATTCTCACCCTTTCCGTACTTGTTTTGGTCCATGAATTTGGACATTTTATTATGGCCAAGTTGTTCGGTATGAGGGTGGAGGAGTTTGGGATCGGTTTACCTCCCAGAGCAAGGAAACTTTTTTCCAAGGGAGGAACTTTATTCAGTTTGAACTGGTTACCGATCGGTGGGTTTGTGAAACTATTCGGTGAGGATATGGAAGACGAGGCTCAGATGGCATCCCCCGAAGCGTTTTTTAATAAGCCGATGTGGCAGCGAGCCGGAGTGCTTTTCGCGGGAGTAACGATGAACTTTATTTTGGGAGTGGTCTTGTTCGGTGTGGTTTATTCGGTAATGGGTATTCCCACCAAGACCGATCAGGTAAGGATAGTTGATATAGCGGAGAACAGTCCCGCCAGTGCTGCGGGAGTTGAAAAAGAGAGTGTGGCCAAGAAAATAGTCTATGGTGGAGAAACGATCTCCTTTGCGTCGATGGATGAGTTTGTGGAAGCCGTCAACGGCCTTAAGGGTAAAGAAATCACTTTGGTAGTTGAGAAAGAAGGAGTGGAGAAGGAGATAAAACTAACCCCGAGAGAGACACCTCCCGAAGGAGAAGGGGCACTGGGAGTGGCGTTGTCGAACATCGAGATGAAAAAGTTCCCTTGGTGGCAGATGCCTTTTAGGGGAGTGGTGGTCGGAGTTGAAGAGGCCGTGTCCTGGGGAAAGGAAATATCCAAGAATCTTTTTGATCTATTGGCCGGAATATTTTCCGGACAAGGTGTCCCGAAAGACGTGGCCGGACCGGTGGGGATTTACCAGGTGAGCAAGGAAGTTTATAAATACGGTTGGTTGGCGGTATTACAGTTCGCCGGAATATTGTCGGTCAACTTAGCTATTCTGAATGTAATGCCTTTCCCTGCGCTTGATGGAGGAAGAATATTTTTCTTGGGGATCGAAAGGATCATCGGAAAGAAATTGAAGAATAAGATCGAGGGCTATGTACACACGGCAGGGATGATCGTGCTGTTGGGGTTGATGGTATTGATCACAGCAAGAGATGTTTTTAGGCTGTTTGTGAAATGAGAGAAATCCGAGAGTATTTAGAGAGAAGTCACTTAATCTGGTAAAATTCCCCTGATCAAAAACTATGTTTAGTAACGGGGAAATATTACTTGCCGGAAGACCTGATCGGGTAGTAGCATATCCACTCAGGGTGGAGTCCCTTTGTGAGTTGAATGGCGGTACGGAGAAGAAAGAAAAACTGGTTTTAAAGGCGCTGAGTGAGAGCGGGAGAAATGACAGAAGTCTAAATATGGTAGCCAAGGAGGTATCGGTATTGGGTTTTAATAATCGAGAGAAATATGGGTATCTGACCAATACGGAGGTTTATTTTAATAATTGGATGATGCTTAGAAAAGCCGGCATACCGACATTACCGACCGTCAGGGTGATCGACAAAAGAAGGGTGCTGATAACCGACATGACCAGTGACGGCAGTGAATTCTTTGGGAAAGTGACCGAAATTGATGAAATTTCCGTCGAGAATTTGACGGATGCGGAGTTAGTTTTTTCGTACCTGGATTTGTCGAGGGTGAGAGATGAACTGGAGAGGGTTGAGCGACTGGCCATACAGAATAACATCGCCTTGCCCATAGATGACCCCTTCGATCTACTGGTCCACCCGGATGGAACCTGGGAGGTGATCGTACTTGATTTTGGTTGGGCGGAGGAAAGGGAGGTGACAATCGACCTATCAGAGTCCACGAGCTTCTGGTGGACAATTAAGAGACTACAAAACGCATATAGAGAAAAAATTGAACAGTCGATTAGTTGATATGATTGAGTTATGAAAGAGGAAAGTTGCCTATTTTGTAAGATCGTCTCCGGTGAAGAACCAAGTGTGAAGATTTGGGAGAGCGACGAGTTCTTGTGTATCAAGAACAAATTCCCGATTTCGCCGGTGCACGTTTTAGTGATGCCAAAAGCCCATATTAAAAAGACCGAGGTTGCCACTAGCCAAAGTGGGGAGTTCTGGAGTAAAATAATGGGAGCCGTTTTTGCCGTTGTATCGAGCCTGGGCCTTGATAGGACCGGGTACAAGATAGTCAACAACGGGGCTGGTTACAACCACTTCGACCATGAGCATATGCACATCTTGGGTGGAACAGCGACCGAGCCGGGCGGGCAAACTTAATTATTGAATGTAAAAAACAACCAAAGGAGGTGTATCTCAAGTGGCACTAGTAGTCAGAAAAAAACAAGGCCAAAACACTCAGCAGATGATCAATGAGTTCAGGAAACTGACTTATGAAGATCAAGGATTGGAGAAGGTTAAGATGACCGGCATGACCGGCTATCAAAAACCCTCTGCTATCAAGAACGTCAAAATGACTGAGTTGAGGAAGGCTTCGGCCAAGATCAGACGCAGAAATAAGCGTTTGGCCGGTATTACCAAAAAATAAAACTTATGCTTTATCAGAGGATAAAGTCGGATATGACTTCCGCCCAAAAAAGCGGGGATTCTCGTTTGCTGGACGCGATCCGGTTAATAGTGTCGGAACTTTCCTATGCCCAGGTGGACTTTAAAGATGGAGAGTTACCCGATGAAAGTGTGGTGAGGGTGTTGATGAAAGAGGCGAAGAAGCGCAAGGAGTCGATGGATATCTATGAAAAAGCAGGAGCCCAGAGCAGGTTCGATCAGGAAAGATATGAGCTGGGGGTGATCACCAAGTACTTGCCGGAGATGATGAGTGAGGCTGATGTTGAGATCGAGGTGGAGAAGGTTGCCAAAGAGACCGGTTTGAGTGGGGGTAAGCTTATGGGAGCGGTGATGGGGCGTCTTCGAGGCAAGGCCGAGGGAGCGGTGATCAATAAGATCGTGAACGAGAAATACCCCGGATAGGTTGACTTTTGGGCCAATCAGACTTATAGTATCGGGGTACTTTCAAACCGTTCCGGAAACCTTCAAGGAGAAAAAATGCCAGACCCGATGGATAGTTTATTTAATTTTGATGAACCGATCACGCAAGAGCAAATCAGGGAGTTAAGAAAGAATGGTTTGACTTTGTTAAGTAAGGCCGTGGCAATGCAACAATTGGCTCAAGCCCGCCTGAAGATGGCCAAGGAATTGTGTGACCACCCCAACAAGAAGGGTTCGGTTTGTCCCGACTGTGGGTTCGATAACGGTCCGGATGGTTGGTAAGCCTGTTATTAGCGTCTACCCTTTTTGGGTGGACGCTTTTTTTGTGAAGTAGAATATATGTATGTTGAAATTAGATCTGGATATAAATGCGGACAGTAGATATTCCTTTGATAGGAAGAGGGTGAGAGCGGCTTTGGAAAAGGTGTTGATAGAGCAGGGAATGGGTGAGGGGACGGTGAAGATCAGTTTGAGTGTTGTAGGTGAGAGAAAGATCAAGGAGTTGGAAAAGAAATACTTTGATCGGGATGAGGTGACCGATGTGCTTTCGTTCCCGATGCATGAGGGAGGGGAGGCACCTGAGGATGCCGACGGCATTAATTTAGGAGACATTGTCATCTGTTACCCTCAGGCGAAGAGACAGGCAATACAGTGGAATAAACTACTGGATGACGAGATAGATTTTTTGGCCGGTCACGGGCTGCTTCACTTGTTGGGGATCCATCACGATTAGGCATAAAAAGACCGCCTGTTGGCGGTCAAGAGATCAGCAAAGATATATTCTTTTTGGATTGTATCGACGTTCGTAGATGGTGGCAATTCTGTAGAGGGTGGGAAGGTCAATTTCTTTCCGAATTATCCTAATTTCGGTGGAATTGATCAATCGAACTTCGAATAGGGGGACACCGGCTCGCGAAAAATGGTAGTCCACCATACCCAGATATTCAACCTTGATCGCTCCACCCAATTCTCCATTGGTAATCTCTTTTATCAGCTCAATGATAAGGGCTTCAGATATGATGATTCCCATATTATTCTCCTTGTTGGTCTGCTTAAAGTGCGAATAGCTATATTATACAGGATATTCTTTCATGCGTAAGTGATATAGATGGATATGGTCGGGTCTTCGGGTTGTTTATGGAGTCTTATGTAAAAGTTATATGGCTTACAGAATAGGCACACCAGTTTTCACGCGGGTTGATGTAGGGCTAAATTTCTTACTATTGAGTAAAAAACCTCCAGTTGACACGGGTATATGAAAGAGCCTAAGTTGTTGATGTGTCATATTATCAGAAATATCGCCCCGGAAAGATCGATGAGCTGGACCTTAAACTGGTCCGGGAGACACTGATGGATTACCTGAAGAACGGGAAGTTGGCTCATGCGTATCTTTTTGTAGGACCGAGGGGGGCAGGAAAAACGAGCACGGCCAGGATCTTGGCTCAGGTAGCTACCTGTAGGGAGAATGAGGGTAAAAAAACGCTTTCCGAGCCTTGTGGTAAGTGTGAGGCGTGCGTGTCGATCCTGAACGGGAGTGCGGTCGACGTCATTGAGATGGATGCCGCTTCGCACAGGAGCATAGATGACATACGCGACCTGAGGGAAAAGATCAGACTTACTCCGGTAGTGCTGTCAAAGAAAATCTACATCATCGATGAGGTCCATATGCTGACGACGGAGGCTTTTAATGCCCTTTTGAAGACCTTGGAAGAGCCCCCCAAGCACGCTATGTTCTTTTTATGCACCACTGAGGCTCATAAGGTGCCTGAGACGATCATGAGCCGTTGTACTGTCGTTAAGTTCACCAAAGCCAGGACCGATGAGGTGGTCCGGTCGCTAACCAAGGCGGTTAAGGGTGAGGGGCTTAAGGTTGATGAGGGGGTATTGGAGATGATCTCCGAGGCAACAGACGGGAGTTTTAGAGAAGGACACAAGCTGTTGGAACAGTTGGCTACCAGAGGAGAGCGGATCGGGAAGGATGAGGCCAGGGAGTTTCTGGGTCTGGCTAAAGGAAACGCCGTGGGGAAATTGATAGAGTATTCCATTGCCGGTGAACCGAAAAAGGTAGTTGAGCTTATCGATGAGATGGAGAATAGTGGGGTGAAGGCAGCGGTATTGGTAGGAAGTTTGGTCAGGGAAGTAAAGATAAGAATGGAAGAGACGATGGACAGAGGGGGTTTTGCCACTTTTGCACGTTTGGCCGACAAATTGATCACCGCGGCCGAGAAGATCAAACAATCTCCTTTACCGATGCTACCGATCGAGTTGGCGCTACTGTCCGTGGCCGTTGATGAAGAGCGAGTTAAGGGGAGAGGGGTTACCGAAACTTCCCAGGAGGAGAGGGAGGTCAGGGTGACACCGGCCAAGCATTATCAGACAAATGAAGTCGTTGAGACTGAGTCATTGGTCAGGGACAGTGTGGCGAGTAATTATGAGGGACCTTTGGCAAGTATCGACAGGGTAAAAAGCGAGTGGGGGAATTTTTTAAGCGATCTGGCTCCCAGAAATCAATCTATAGCAGGCCTTCTTAGATCGGCAATGCCTTTGGCAGTACAAGGAAGGGACCTGACACTGGAGGTTTTCTATCCATTCCACAAGGATCAGTTAGAGCAGGAGGCGAAGAGAAGGGTAGTTGAAGAAGCGGTGGCCAGGGTCTGGGGGAAAATGAATGTTAGATGTGTCTTAGGTAGGAAGGGGTCGCAGGTAAAAGAAGTGGTGGAAACGGTAGAGGATAAAGGTGAAGATAAGATAGCGACGGCGGTAACCGGGAGCGTTGAGGAGATATTTGGTGTTTGATTTGTTGCTTTTTTCAATTTAGTTGGTGTAAACTTCCCACATATTTTTATTTTATGAATATGGAACGGAAAACAATCGGGATAGCTACCTTTCTACATAATGTGGGGGTGGTTTTATTGTTTATACAAGGTAATTAGGTATGTCCCCGTTCTTTAGAAAAGAGGGTGAAAAAAGACCCCCAGCACCATGGGAAACTAAGTTGGTGGAGATAGAGGAACTGTACAAGACCGATGAGGACGCCGCCTTACAGCAGCTACTTGAGTTAGGACTGCATATTGCTATCAGGAATCGTTTGGAGGCATTATATGGAGATTCATATGCTTGGATTGAACAGGATAGGGCACATGATTGTTTGAATTTTACGGAAATGTTGACGGTCTATACCAGTTTTGTCGCCGCCAACGGTTGTGACAATGCGGTCAGGGTGCTTGGAGACGTAGCGAGGAACGTGGTAAAAAAGATGGACGCGGAGTATGAGGAAGGGGTACTTGGACATACTACTATGTGGTTGCTGGGGGTTTACTTTGAGGTACTAAGAGAGAGGTTGCCTTTAATGAGAGCCTGTGAGGTAAGTAGCGACGTTGGCGATTCGCTAGACGATATGTTGAGAAACCATCCTGAACTATGTGAGAGTGCAGTGGGGCTTGTTACCGACATGATGCACTCTAGCTATTGGGACGAAAAAAAGGCGGCATTGGCATGTGTGACCAGCGGTTATGGAACTGCCGAGTCGTTCTATTTGATCTCCGAGTACTTCAAAGATCCCAAGGATAATGATACTTTTTTTGCCGACGCGGCAATTGAGGTAGTAGAGTGGGTGTTGGAGAAGGAACTGCGGCCACTTAGGAGAAAGGGTGTCAACCACAGTCTTGGTGAGGAAGAGAGGGTAGCGTTGGGAATTTGTCTCGACTCGATCTCGAAAGCGATGGAAGTTGCCAGGGAAAGAGGACACCAGAGATATATTCTTTTGGGACTTTATTCTTTGAAACAGAAATTTCCGGAGATTGCCGATCTTATCACCAACCCGGCACTGAAGGCAGAGTTGAAAAATGTCGGAAGGAAGAGGGGAATCAGGCAACAGGAAGGTCTGCATACGGGAAGACTGAATACGTTCAGATATGGAAGATACGATTTCCTGAACAAGCTATTTGATGGGTTGACCACGATACAACAAGAACGGCTGATAGGGTATCTGGAGGAACAGGAGAATAGCGATGAGGTTGAGATCTTGAACGATATTTTTGAGACCGAGGAAACACGGAGTTTGACAGAAGTCTTCTTTCTGACGCATGGCGAGCTAAGGAACGTATGTAAGTGTTTGTTTAAGAACAGAATGGTATTGGAGCTTATGGCTCTGATGGCGGGAAGAGATGAGTACTCATTTGAAATGGGGGTACTGCTGTCGATGATGGATTTTAGCGATTTGCCTAAAAATTTGCAGATTAAACTGAACCCTGCTTTAGTGGAAAGTGATCAGGATCTGATACTCAAGAAAAGCCATTGGGAACTGTGTGATGATGCGGAGACAAGGATGACCGACGCGATGTACAACCAGGCAGTGATGGTGGTAAATGATACTCTTTTGATGAAGTTTAAAGGTAAGCTGTCGGCGATATGCTTAAAGACGTTTACGACCAAAAGAGGGTTCACGTTTGTTGAGAAAAATTGGTATTCACCGGTCGACATGAGGACGAGGGAAAAGATAAAGGATGCGTACTATTCCGGTCAAGATCTGGCAGAGTTAATTGATTATTCAGAGTGGGTGTTGATGCGGGCAGTAACTACCGTCGGGGACCGAAGTGAGGATGAGTTCTTTAGGGAGGTGAAACGAATTGCCGGGAAGATAGATAGTCGAGTGGGAGGAGAATATGATCCGACCGACTACCGTTTTGTGGTCAGTCTTGAAGATCCGTAAGGTTTTAGCGTATCGATGAGGCTTGGGGTAGAATATAGAGGTTACTAATCTTAGTTACACTATGTTTGACAGAATGAAACAGTTCGGATCTCAAGGGGCGGCTTTGGCCAAATTAGCTTTTTTACAAAAGAAAATCGCCAATCATAAGATAGAGCTTGAGGAAGAGGGAGTTAAAGCAGCGGTCACGGGTGACGGAAAGCTCAAGGACCTGACAATTGACGGTGAGAATTACGGTAGAGCAGTCAAGGTGATCAATGAAGCAATTACAAAAGCTCAGAAATACGCGGCCGAGGAAATGAAGGGGTCGATGGGAGAGTTATCCAAGGTGTTAGGTAATCTACCTAAGTAATTTTTTTGCTCTTTGCCCCATGAGAAGTATTAAGCCGGTACAAAAAGTGATCGATGCCTTTGAGGCCCTTCCGGGTATTGGTCCGAAAACAGCTGCCAGGTTGGCCTATTATCTTTTGAACGTTCCTCAGGAAAGAATGGATAAGTTTGGGAGTGCTTTGGAGAATTTGAAGAAGGAAACAAAGTTCTGTAAGCTGTGTTTTAACGTGGGAGACGAAGAATTCTGTCCGGTGTGTCAGGATAACAGTCGAGACAGAGGTATCGTTTGTGTGGTAGAAACGGCGCTTGATCTGTTGGCATTTGAAAAAGCCGATGGGTACAGAGGTATCTATCACGTCTTAGGAGGTTCGGTCAACCCGATGGCGGGGATCGGGCCGGAGGATCTGAGGATCCCCCAGTTGTTGGCCAGAGTCAAAACGGGAGAGATCAAGGAGTTGATTTTGGCGACCAACCCCAACATGGAGGGCGAGGCTACAGCGATGTATATCACTCAAAAGATTAGAGATATGGGTATGGGAGAGACGGTGAAAATTACGAGGATCGGGAGAGGGTTGCCTACCGGGGCGGATATTGAGTATGCCGATGCCCAAACACTACTGAGAGCATTGGAGGGAAGAGGGGAAGTTTGAGTCGGTCCTCGGGTGGAGGACTTTTTTTGTGGTTAAATTTAGGTAATGCCCAATATTGGAGGTTTACCAGGTCAAGTCATAGGTGATCTAAGCGGAGTAGCGGAGTCCGTTGTATCAGCGACGGTAAAGGCCGGAGGGGATATTGCCAAAGGAACGATCGAGCAGGTGACAAGCGCCCCCAGTGCGGTCGGCCAACAGAGTTTTGATAAAGGGGAGCAATCGGGAGCGGGTAGCCAGGCGGGACAAGACGCAAAAAGGATAGCAGAGAAGCGGAGATTTGAAGAGGTAAAAGGGGAGTTGGCCCAGTATATTGAGCGAAAGCGCCAGTTGGATCAGAGGATAGCTCGGGATCAGATGAACGAGCAGCAAGAGAAAGATCAGAGGAAGTCGGTTGAAAAGAAACAGAACGAGAGTTGGGCAAGGCGGTTACTGGGAAAGGTGGGAAGAGAGTCACACGGAGAGGCGATGAAAGGTAAGGATTAGTTCGATATATTCGCATTTTTGAGGTAGAATAGCGGAGTACATTTCAAAGGAGGAAGCGATGGACGTTCCCAAGGATCTTTTTTTGATGATAATTGGTAAGTTGGCTTGGATGGAGAAGAAAGATCTTCGGTCGTATATGGCCGGGGTTGAGACGGCGATGGTAATTGTGCCGGTCCAGATCGAGCACGGAGCCGAGTATCCATACACCAATCACTGGAGCTGTTTTTCACACCCCGAGTCCTTAACGGTTGAGGGAGCAGTGGCTTTTATGCGAGAGAAATTTTCCGACGATCCGAAATGGTTCCTCGATGATTTCTTGGTCCACCCGGAGTACTTGACGGAGAATCCGGGGATGTATTCTCGGGGGGTGATGGAAACCGTTCCTGTTCTTTTTGAGGTTTACAGATACCTGGTCAAGAATTTCAATAGGGAGATAGTAAACACCATATGGAGTGATTATCTTCGAGATCTCAAGAACCGACTGCCTTACTATTAGGAGCTAAGAGTACCCAAGACGGGTACTCTTTTTTTATCATGAGGCTGTTGGGTGTAGAATAGCTCAAGCACTTTTCAAAATAGGTTCAGACGAGGAGGAGAGAATGGAGACATTTCCGATCGATGTTTATCTTAAGATCAAGGTCAAAAGTAAGGGTTTCGAAAGTCGAAAGGCGTACCTTGCCGGTGTTCAGACGGCGATCAGCCTTGTACATGTGTTGGTCCATGCGGGGGTCAGGTATTTTTTTCGTGACCACTGGAGCAGCTTTTGGATCCACTCCCAACGTGAGTCTCCCGCCAATTTGATTGAGAGAATGCAAAAGCAATTTCCGGATGGCGCACCCTGGTTGAGCGTGGATCTTATAGCTCAACAGGATCAAAAATTTCAGTGGCCGTATGAATATAACCGGGGTGCCATGGACACAGCGGAGGAGCTGTTTGCAGTTTATCGGTATCTAGATGACCATTTCAGTTTTGAAGAAGCAATTGAAGCTTTTGAGGATTATCTGACCGACTTACTAACAAAGTTGAAAAGATTAGAGATGTAACAAAGCAAGAGTACCCAAGACGGGTACTCTTTTTTTTGGGAGAAAATGATAAAATATCTTACTTAACAAGTACAAACCGATGACAGAGAAGCGTGCACTTTGTCGATAAGGGTGGGAAGAAATCCGCTATGCGGAGAGTAAAACCCGACGCTACCCGGCGTAATTGGGGTAATTGAGAATGAGTTGAGGTGGAATCTCCCTTTTGGGGCCGCAACAGAGCGACCCTATGACAGATATACGAAAATATTTATCCAAGTTCACCAGTAAAAAAATGCTGGTGGTTTTTCCGCATCCGGACGATGAGTCGGTGATGACGGGGGGATTGATACTGACGGCTTTGAGTATGGGGTGGGAGGTGTCGGTGCTGACTTTGACCGAAGGAGGAAGCGGAAAGATATTCGTCAATGGAGGTGGAAGAAGTACCAGGGAAATCAGAAGAGAGGAGATGGCGACTGCCATGTCCCGTCTTGGTGTTACGGATTGGGTGATGTGGAGGTTTGACGACGGGAGACTGAGGAAAACGAAAAAGTGGAGGGAACGGTTGAGAAAATTTATGGAGATCATGAATCCAGATCTGGTGGTGACTTATGATCTGTCGGGGGTGTCGGGACACCCCGACCACATTTCTTTGGGAATCGAGGTATTGAGAGAGGTCAGGAAAAGAGGGGTGGAACTCTTGTGGCCAAGCTTTGTTGGTGAGGAGAGGAGGAGGATGGTCGATGGGAGGGTGTTGAAATATCTTCAGAGAGGGACGATGAAGTTAGAGCTGAGTTTGAGTGAGTCGGTGGTGAAGTGGCTGGCGGCTTTTTCCCACAAAAGTCAGGGTCTTTCGGGCTTTATCGGAATGCCATGGTGGTTGGCAGTGCTTAAGAGGAGGAGAGAGTATTTTGCGAGGATGGAAAACGATGAGACTTACCGTTATCGTTATGTTAAATTTAGAGTGTAGCTATGCTGAAAATATATAACAGTCTTAAAAGACAGATAGAGGAGATAGAGCCGATCAACAAAGGAGAGATCGGGATATATGCTTGCGGTCCGACGGTCTACGATTACACTCATATCGGTCACGGAAGAAAATATGTAAACGACGATGTGTTGAGAAGGGTGTTGGCGGTCATAGACGAGCTGAAGGTGACACATGTACAGAACATCACCGATGTTGGACATTTGGTGTCCGACGCAGACACCGGTGAGGACAAGATGGAGAAGGGGGCGAGAAAGAGCGGTAAGACGGTTTGGGAAGTAGCCGAGGAGTACACAGAGTACTTTAGAGAGGTGATGAGACAGTTGAACGTCTTGCCACCCAGTATCGAGTGTAAAGCAACAGATCATATCAAGGAGCAGATCGAGTTGATCGGGAGGATATTGGAGAAAGGTCATGCTTACGAAACGGAAGAGGCGGTATATTTTGATGTAAGCAGTTTTCCGGATTACGGAGGTCTTTTTGGTCAAACTATGGAAGAGAAGTTGGTCGGAGCAAGAGAAGAGGTCGAGACGGAAACCATGAAGCGCAATCCAGCGGACTTTGCCTTATGGTTCAAAAGAGTGGGGAAGTTCAAGGACCATACTATGTATTGGAGTAGTCCTTGGGGAGACGGTTTTCCAGGGTGGCATGTTGAGTGTTCGGCAATGAGCATGAAGTACTTGGGTGAGCAGTTCGATATCCATACAGGAGGTGAGGATCACTTATCGATCCACCATCCAAATGAAATCGCCCAAAGTGAAGCGGCTACCGGAAAGAAGCCGTTCGTGAAGTATTGGTTCCACAGTGTTTTTCTAATGGTCGACGGCAGAAAGATGAGCAAAAGTTTGGGGAATTATTTGCGGGTAGAGGATGTAGTAGCCAAAGGATTTACCCCGTTATCATTGCGCTATTATTTTCTGTCGACGCATTATCGGAAGCCGATGAACTTTACTTGGGAGGGATTGGAGGGGGCAGCCAGTGCTCTGAGAAGATTGAATGAGTCGGTGGTCAGATTGACGGGGGAGATCGAGGATCATGGTTGGTCTAACGAGGGAGATGTGTATTACAGAAAATTTGTGGAAGCGGTTGAGGACGATCTGAATATGCCGGCGGCGTTGGCTGTAGTTTGGGAGATGATGAGAAGTAATATCACCGATCAGGCAAAGAAGAATTTGATAGTAGTGTTTGACGAAGTGCTCGGTCTGGACCTGGGAGTAGTCGGAAAAGTCGAGATCCCGGAAAATATACAAATACTTGTGGATGAGTATTCCAGGGCGAAACAGACGAAGGATTATGCCGCGTCCGATCTGATCAGATCTCAGGTGTTGGACGGGGGATACAAAATAATGGACACTCAGAGTGGAGTAGTAGTGGAGAAGAAGTAGTTTATTGTTTATACTGAAGTTAATGAGACGTATTGTTTCTTTGTTTTTGATGATGTTGGCGGCCGAGTTGGGAATATGGGGATTGGCAAGGGCGGGATATTTTTATCAGGACAGCAGGGTTTTGGGAGACGCTACCGGTACGGTCGAGAGTCGAATAGCCGCGTTGGAGAGTAGGGTTTATCGGCTGGAAAAAACAACCGGATTGGTAAAAACATACACTACTGCCGCTACTACAAAAGAATTCTTTGTCACCCTTAATGGAGGAAGCGCCGAGGGGTATGACTGGACGAAATTATCGGGGAGCGACTTTACTTTCGATCTGAGCCTTTATGGCGTTGCTACCGTAACCTGGGAGGGGTGGATGGAGAATGGAATGGGAAGTGTGCGGATATATGACGATACAAATCACAGAGCAGTCGACGGCAGTGAGATCATGGTGATCAGTGGAAGCAAGTCAAGTTTTTATTCAAAGAATCTATCCATTTGGAGAGGACATAATCAATATCATTTGGAAATTAAAAGTCTTTCGGGGAGAGTGATCGTAACATCACCGAGATTGAAGATATTGGGGAAATAGCGAGCGATATTTTAATATTTAAAGGTAGGTAAAAAA
>CAZIPD010000006.1:0-11319 GCA_964541175.1 uncultured Pseudomonadales bacterium | reverse complement strand
GAAGATATTGGGGAAATAGCGAGCGATATTTTAATATTTAAAGGTAGGTAAAAAAGCCCAGGTCAAAAAAAAGAGAATTAGGGTCATTTTACGCATGGGACCTCCCTGAGATATGTTTTAAAGGAGTGAGTGAGGGTATTATCTCATAGTCCGATAGAGCCTCACCAATTTTTGTGAGAGAGACGGGTGATATAAAAAACCCTCCCGGTTAAGGGAGGGTGGCAAACTAGTATCTTTTGTAGGTAGTGGCCACAGACTTGAGAGTGCTGTTGTCATTACCAAGGAGGATCACATGAAGCTTGATATCTCCAAGAATATTCTTAATTTCAGAGATAGAGGAGACGGAGGAGTCCTCACCATCAGAAAGGAGAAGGATCTCAGCATCGACAAGCAGCCCTTCATTGCGGATATCGCGAGCTGCGGCCTTGATGGCATTTAGGATATCGGTGCCTCCTCCGGAGTATCCGGACTGAGCAACCAAATCATAGACCCTTTGGGCTTCCTGTTGGGTAGTAGCCATCATTTTGGGGTGGATGTCTCCATCGAAAAATCGATGGATAAAAGTTGCCCCATTTCCGATGGCCTTGGAGATTAGGCGACAGGCTATGGCTCTGGCCATAATGTACTTTGGGATCCCCGAACCTCCGTCTTGACCCATGGACCCCGAAACGTCGTGGATCATGTGGTAGACGGCCTGCTTTGTATGAGCCTCGTAGCTTTGCAGAATCGGGAGTTCTCCTGTGGCAACTTGATAGGCGAAAGTTGGATCTGCCCACGCTTCAGGCGGTGCTTGAGTTAGCTGGTCCAAATCTCTTATCGGTTCCATTTCAATCTTGTCGGTCGGGTAACCGACCCGATCAATGGCTTCCGTCGTTTTGGCGGTGACTTTGACATCGTATTGAGTTGACGCCGCCAGTTTGAGGGTGGCCAGGTCAATGAGGTCGATGTTACGAGACAACCTCTCGACCAACTCTTTTTCGCTCGACTTGTCTTGAAGTTGCTTGTGGTCCATACCGGCAAGACCGGTAAGCTGTTTGAGAAGGAATTCATCTTTCGAATCCAGAACTTCTCGAACCATGGACTTTTTGGCCTCTTGGACATCTCGAGTTCCGGTAAGTTTGAGGGCAAGCTCACTTTCCTGATCCGCTTGCTCTTCGTCGGTATACGGTGGGCCGGAGGAAGGAAAGCTCGTCTGCGATCGAGACCCCTGAAACTTCTCAAGGAGTGACAGCAGGAAGAGAAGGAGCAGCAGAAGCAAGATGAAAAGAAGAATTAACAACACGTAAGTGGTGAGCTGCATGTTCGATCTCTCCTAGCTTTTAAAGATGCTTTTTTGAACCAATGTCAGTTTTTTGTTGATTTTTTCAATCAAGGTATCCTTGATCACGCCGGTGGCCTGGGTTTGTTGGCGAACTGCCTTAACCTTGGCCAGTAACGCGGTCAATTCTTGGGCTGTACGTACGAGATCTTCGGCCGTCATGACACTGACAGTATCGGTGCGAAGCGAAGGGATCTGTTGTGCGTATTCATTCAGCAGATTTTGCTGAGCTTCGTCGATGTTAGCCCCGAGTTCTTTTTCAGCCTCTTTGACGGCAGGGGTGGCGGCAGCAACGAAAGCCTTTAACCCTTCCTCATCCTCTCCGTCACAGACGCCGTATTTTACGGCGAAAATATCCTCAGGGACGATCTCAGAGCGACCAAAAAGCAATGCTTGAGCTTCGAGCACCTGGGTCAGACGAGCGAGTGAGCGGTCGGAAATGGTCTTTCCGGTGTTTTTCTTGAACTCGTTCATCGCCTTGACGTACGCCTGGATCAAGATCGGATTAGTAACCAGGTTGTTGTCGACCACGATCTCCGAAAACTCAGTCAGGTCTTGGAGTGAGATTTGTGTGGCCGGGGTCAACCCGTTGAGGTATGTACCAAGCATTTGAAGTACTTCAGTATCAGTGTCCAAATAGCTGACCCGACTTATAAAGAGGAAGCGGTCAATAACGGCCCGAAGGTCGGGGTTGCTCTTGGTTCTACCCCAAGGATCACCATTGGTAGTGGCGATCGTGGTGTGAACCGCAGAGCGGGTCTTAACTTTGCCGTTTAGAAAATACCGTTCGTTGAGCAGGGTGAGAGTGGCTCGGAGAAGGGGATCGGAGGCATCCAAAAATTCATCGAGGAATACAAAATTACAGAAGACCGCGCCTTCGTCCAGCCAGAACCTAATTCGACCTTCTTCGGTCATCAACTTGGTGTTGAGTGGTCCGAAGATGTCTTGTTTGGTGCTGAACTTAGACAGGTTGGCCTCAAAAACGGCTGCTCCGGTGAAAGCATTGAAGATAGCACGAGCAAAGAGACTTTTGGCGGTGCCTGTGTCTCCCCAAACGAGCAGATGCTCACGCATGCTCAGGGCAAGTAGTGCTTGTTCAATGACCCCGCTACGCTGAGGGAAAAGCTGATTGAGCTCTTCCTTGAGGGTTTGCAGGGCAGAACTGGTGGTAGTGATAAGCTGATGATCAGGATTACTCAGGTTCAAAATGTTGGCTTTTACCATGGGAAAGCTCCTTTGTATTGTGAAGGTACGGAGGTTGAGAAATGTCGAACCTATAGTATACAACTACCCCCTTAAGACTACAAGTGGAGTGAGGCGGGTGATCATCCTTGCTGATTACCTGACCGATTTGGGAGGCTTGATGGCTTAGATGTCAAAAATGACCATGGTCTCGTATTGGCCTTCGGGACTTTTCTTAACATCCACTTCGTGGTCTGATACACCTTTGATGTTTTTGCCAAATTCGGGGACCAGGTGCCCGGTCATTTGAGCGTCTACGTGAGTTGGAGAAATGTTTAAAATTTCCAAGGTACAGTAAATAGCCTTTTCTACCTTACAAACACTGAGAATTTCCGAGAGAAAATCGATGAGGAGTGTGGTGACGTCGGGGGAGTTTAGATGAACCGAGTGAACTAAACATTCGGACAATGGGTGATCGTAGTCGGAGCAGCCGGAAGGAAGGAGTAGTTGATACAAGCCTTTATAGCCTGAGGTGAATAGCTCTTTCAGGTCATCGCCCTTGATCCTTAAGCGGACATCGGTAAGGTGGGGTTCGATTTTAAAAAATATCATTAGTAATTAATTATACATATATATACAGTGAGAGAAAAAGGGCAGTGGGACAAAATCTTGACGAGTCCGAGAAAATCCGTTATTCTAAATTAGTATGAAAAAAACTACAGCGACGGGAGGCGGAAGTGGATTACCAAAAAACGTAGCGGCCCTATTGTCTTACGTATTGGGGTTTGTGAGCGGCATCGTTTTCTTGTTGATCGAGAAGGATAAGTTTGTCAGATTCCATGCCATGCAATCTATATTTATATCCGTGGCGGGATTTATTGTCCAGACGGCTTTTTCAATGGTCGGGTTGTACATGTTCGTTGGCTTGGTTGGTTACCTGGTGGTAGGTGTTTATGTACTGATGATCATAAAAGCATATGGCGGAGAGAAGTACAAACTACCTTTGATCGGAGACTTGGCCGAGAAGTACGCTTAAGAATCTCGAAAAGTAACAAACTAATGGGAGAAGTGCGGAGAAGTTGGTATACTTGGCGCCATGGAACGTAAAGTGTATAGACCTTTTGGGGAAAGTGGTTTTCGAAAAGAGTTATCTGAAGAGGAAATAACTAAATATGCGTGGTTATTATTGATGGCTTCCGAGGCAAGGGCATATCCATTCCAGTCAGGATATTTTGTGAAAACTGCCGGATTGGCCGAGGACGGCACTATTCATTTGGGAGGGAACAAGGAGTTCGGATCAAGCGACGCCTTCGTGCATGGAGAAACGGCGATCATCTCCGGGATGAGGGACATGACGGAGAGCAGATTGGAAGCGATTGCCTGGCACAAGAAGGGAGAGCTAGTCGAGAACGGTTTTGGAAGACCTTGTGGTAAATGCCGGGACGTGATGTTGGAGTATGCAGGAGAGGATTTGGTGCTGCTTACAGGAAATGAAAAGCAGATCATTTATTCTCGACTGAGCGATTTTCTGTTTGATGATTTTAAAGAATTGGACACGCGATCAGTTGAACCCTATGTGTCTTGGGTGGCTCTTAATGCCGCCAGAAAAGGAGTAAACGTGTATTTGCCGGAGGAGTTAAAGAGAAAGGTTTACGGTGCGGTTTTGGTATCCGAGGACGGAACGGTTTGGTCGGGAAGTCAGTACACAAATGTCGGGTATGATGCGATAACGCCGGTGATGAGTGCGATCATGAGTTGGAGAAATTCATATCCTCTGAACTCACTTTCAGAGAAACATCTGAGATTGAAGAAGCTGGTCATAGCCGGAGAGGGGGGAGCCCCAAGAGCATTTTATAGAGACAGACAGGCGATCTTGGAGTTGGATGAGATCTTGCGTATCTATACGGGAAGAGAGGAACCGTTGCCGGTACAGATCGCTCAGGTAGCGGATAACAAATTGGGGTGGGCGAGTGCTACCAAGGCCTTTCAAACCGATACCGAGGAGTGGTTGCCGAAACCGTTTTCGCCGGGAGCATTTAGGATGGATGACGTGATGCTCTCGCAGCTTGCTCAGTTGATCGGAGAGGAGGAAGTAAGAAGGGTATTGGGGAAGGGGAGATAAGTTGGGGAAAATTGTGGACCCGAAACCTGCTAATGGTGGTGTCTACCCTACACAATAGACAAATTACCTATAGGATGCTACCATACACCAGTTCATAGTACATTAAAGCAAAGGAGAATACCCATGCCGACCGCTTTTCATCGGGTTGTCAGTGCTATTGCGGCAGATTTGCAAAAGCTTTCTTCGGACGAAGTGGAAATCCTCGTCACCCTGCTTCGCCAAGGTCGTCAGACCCAGCTTCCTTATCCCGCCTACCTGGTCAATGTCAATTACGGGTTGAGTGTAGAAGCGATAGCCGAAAAAGATACTTTCGACTGGGTCAGCTTAGACGTAAATTCCAGTAATTTTCCCTCCTTCGAGTGGGGTGAGGTTAAAGTGCTCATATACTTGATCGACTTTCCACGCCATATCAGCAGTGAGGACGTTGTGAGCGAAATGGAAGATCTAGGTTTGCGCCCGGCCAATCTCAAGGAGCTTCTGGTCTTGGCAGCTTCTCAACCGGACCTCCAGCGCAACAACTCAATCGTTGCTCTTGGCAGCAGATGGGAGGGCTTTGTGCCTTTCTTGAATGGAGGTAGAACGTTGCGTTCGGTCGATCTTTGTGAGTGGAAGGGTGACTGGAATGATGATTGGCGGTTCGCCGCTGTTCGCAAATAGTCCACTCCTAATCACTTTATCTACTGGCCTCCCGATTTAAACGGGGGGCCTTTTTCTAATGTCTTTACCTTAAAGAGGAATCCATATCAGGATATAATCGAGAAAGTTATTATCAATGACTCCGGAGAAGTAGAGGTTAGGGGGTGCTTACCGGAGTTTAGAAAAAGTTGGAATATGTCACTGAAAGTTGGAATCGTTGGTCTGCCTAACGTGGGCAAGTCCACACTATTTAATGCTTTATTGAAAAGGCAGCAGGCTTTGGTGGCAAATTACCCATTCGCGACGATCGAGCCGAATGTTGGGGTGGTGGAGGTTCCCGATGAGAGGTTAAAAAAATTGGCGGAGATATCCAATAGTGGGAGGATCGTTAATGCTACTGTGGAGTTTGTTGATATTGCCGGATTGGTGGCAGGAGCCGCCAGCGGCGCCGGATTGGGGAATAAATTTCTGACGCATATTCGGGAATGTGATGTGATATTGAATGTATTAAGGGATTTTCCCGATAGTGAGATCGTAAAAGAGGGGAGTGTGAACCCAGATGAGGACTACAAAGTTATTGAGACGGAGCTGATCTTGAAGGATCTTGAGACCGTATCCAGGGTTCGTGAAAGTAAGGATATAAGAGCTAAAGGTGAGGAGAAGAGAAAGGTGGTGGTGGAGAAATTGTTTGCGGGGTTGAATGAGGGGAAAAGTGCCAGGGAGATACTGAGTAACGTAGAGGAAAAGGAGTTGGCAGCGGACCTCTTTTTGTTGACAGATAAGAAACAGCTTAAGGTATTCAATGTTAGTGAAGATGATCCCAGACTTAAGGAAGAAGACGGAGACAATCTATATATATGTGCCAAGGTGGAGTCGGAGTTGTCTTCGTTATCCGAGGAGGACGCCAAACAATATTTATCAGAGATGGGGATCAGGGAGTCCGGTTTGGACAAGTTGATAAGAAAGGCTTACGAGACTTTGGGATTGATCAGTTTTTTGACAACCGGAGAAATGGAAAGTAGGGCTTGGACGATAGGGAGGGGGACTAAGGCACCCCAGGCAGCCGGGGTGATCCATACCGACTTTGAGAAGAAGTTCATCAAGGCTAAGGTGAGTGACTATGACGATTTTGTCTTACTGGGAGGATGGAAGATGGCAGCCGAGAAGGGGAAGGTGCGATTTGAGGGAAAGGATTACGTGATGAAGGATGGGGATGTGGTTGAGTTTATGATCGGAAGTTGACTTTTCAGGGAGCCTATAGTATACTAGTGGGGTTCATTAATCTCTTAATAGGAGGCTGGAATGTTCCTTTTCGTCGTAATGTCCGGACTCGCTCTGTTGATGGCCGGTGCCATGTTCAAACCGGCTCAGGGATTAGGTGGTGGATTGAAGGTTGGCAACGGTTTGGCAGCCGCCTTGCTCCCACTCAGTCTAATTTTAGCCGCGGTCTTTTGTGTAGCGGCCGCCTTGACGGGGGTTTCACCCTGATCAGGAATAATGACCCTTCCGGTTTTTACGGGAGGGTTTTTTTGTGGTCTTTTTCACAGGTGGATAGGGGGATTGTTTGGTATAATAGCCTGGTTAACAAACAAATATTATGAAAAAAGCGACAACCGAAACAAAGTCCATGGGCATCGTAAACAAATACGAGCTCGTTGTCATCTACCCAATCACCGAAAATGAGATTGGTGCCGAGAAGCAGATTACCGAAAAGTGCAAGAAAAGAGCGCTTAAAGTAGTCGAAGTTGATAAATGGGGAACCAAAACCATGGCGTACGAAATTAAAAAGCAGAGTAGAGGTTATTACCTCAGACTTGTTCTTGAAGGCACCTCCGACGGAGCCCGTCTTTTGGAGAAGGATCTCCAGATGGACGATAAAATGCTAAGATTTTTATTGATTAGAATTTAATTGACAAGAGTATGAGTACGAGAAGTTTAAACAAAGTGTTATTAATCGGAAACCTTACCCGCGACCCCGAGTTGAAATACACACCTCAAGGAACAGCCGTTTGCCAGTTTGGCTTGGCGACCAACCGCGAGTGGACCGACTCTTCGGGTCAGAAACAGGAGGGTGCCGAGTTTCATCAGGTAGTTGCTTGGGGAAAGTTGGCCGAGATCTGCTCCCAGCTATTAAACAAGGGAAGAAAAATCTACGTTGAGGGAAGACTGCAGACCAGGTCTTGGAAGTCAGCCGACGGTCAAGACAGAAAGATGACCGAGGTAGTCATCGAAGAGATGATTGCTTTGGACGCTCCTAAAGGTGCATCTTCTCACATGGAGACCTATGAGAGTTATGTCCCAGAGGTGACCGGAGAGACCCAAGTTTCTCCAACAGAGGAAGTCTTCACCGGTGAACCGGTAGAAGAGACGGCCGACGAGAAACCAGCCAAAAAGGGAAAGAAAGCAGATATTGCCGACGAAATCCCTTTCTAAATATAAAGATAATTAAATAATATGATTCAAAAGAAGAAAATTAGACGCGTCACTAAGCCTTGCCCTTATTGCACCAAGAAAGTTGAGCCGGATTACAAAGATCTCGAGTCGATATCTTTGGGTGTCTCACTCAAGAAAAGGATCCTTCCCAGATGGAACACTGGCTGTTGCCAGAAACATCAAGGCAGGCTTTCTTCCGCAGTAAAGAGAGCTAGATTTTTGGCTCTTTTACCTTTCACCGATAAGGCGTAAGATAAAAAAGTGTTAAAGATAAACGTGCCCATGAGCCTAAAGAAAATAAGGCAGTACCTTTTGGTTGCCATAATAGCCCTGTTATTTCTTGGTATAGGTTTCCGTTTGGGGGAGAGAAACAGCGGAAGGGTTTCGGTCACGACCGGGCAGAATGTGGCAGGGGTAGATACCAGTGTGATGAATGAGGTATTGGATAGATTGAAGCAGAGTTACTTAAAGCCCGAGGATATCAATTCAAAGAAGTTAATGTATGGCGCCGCCGAGGGAATGACCTCCTCACTGGGGGACCCTTATACTTCTTTTTACCCTCCGGTTGAGAATGTCAGGTCGAAGGAGGATCTACAGGGAGAGTTTGGTGGTGTAGGAATTCAACTTGGATATATTGACGACACTTTAGCGGTAATGGCTCCTCTTAAGGGGACTCCGGCGGAGAAGGCGGGTATCAAGGCAGGAGATCTGATTTTGAGAATTAAGGACGATGTAAAGAAAATCGATAAGGATACTTCAGAGCTGAAGATAGATGAAGCAGTAGACTTGATCAGAGGGATCAAAGGAACAACCGTAATTTTGACAATATTCCACGACGGAGAGAATCAATCCAGGGATGTCTCTTTGGTCAGGGACACTATCAATGTTCCTTCAACCGAGATCGAGTGGGTAGATAACGGTAGAGTGGCGGTGTTGAGAGTAAATAAATTCGGAGAACAGACTTTGGGAGAGTGGAACAAGATGGTCGATCAGGTGATAGCTCAGAAGGCGATGGGAGTCATCTTGGACCTGAGGAACAATCCGGGTGGTTTCTTACAGAGAGCCGTTGACCTTGGTAGTGAGTTCATCCCCGATGGAGTAATAGTCAAACAGAGAGATCGAAACACAACAGAAACATTGAATGTTGACCGAAGAGGGAGGCTGATCGGTATGCCACTTGTTGTCTTGATCAATAAAGGGTCGGCATCTGCATCTGAGATTTTGGCAGGAGCTTTGAGAGAGAGAATAGGGATCAAGCTTGTCGGTGAAAAGAGCTTTGGTAAAGGAACGGTCCAGGAGGTACAGGACCTTTCCGGTGGAGCAGGACTTCATATTACTATTGCCGAGTGGTTATTGCCTTCCGGAAAAAATATACATAAAGAAGGATTGACACCGGATGTGGAGATAAAGTATGAATTGGATCCTAAGAACCCAGAGGTTGATAATCAGATGGATAAAGCACTGGAAGTATTGAAGGGGTTGGGTAAGTAAAAAAATTCAAAAAAAGCCCCCTCTTGTGGAGGGGGTAGAGAAGAGCCTGTTATTTCTTGCCGGACGGTTTGATGCCGTACCAGAGGTATAGCAGGTACATGACGAGCTGGACAATTTGTTCGTCCGGGATGCCGGGCGTAAATTGGCCTACGATCCAGACAATAACCGCTATCAGAGCAAAGACAATGAAGTTGTACACGGAAAAGCGGTGGTTTTTCGGGGGTTGAGGGGGAGAGGTACGGAGCTCATTCAATTCGTCGTCGTTCATTTAATCTCCTTCTTTTGAAAGATCGCCCAAATAGGCGTTTAAAAGAATAGGTATATGATTTACCAGCAAGAGCGAGAAGATGATCAGGGTGGCTGACCAGAATCCAAAGGTCATCGATACGAAGACGTAAAGTAACGTGAAGGGTGCCGAGGTGAACCAGAGGCTGGCCGTGGCCGATCCGCTTTTTGGTTTGACCAAAAGAATGGAGGTTAGGACTATCACCATGGCTTTAGTGTATGGGTCGAGATGGAAGAGCCCTAAGATCCAACTGAGGAAGAGGATAAAGGCGACATAAAATAAGGCAGTTATAGAGTACGTCAGCAGAGTCTTGATGATCCCCAGTTTCCTAAAACTTTCCAAGTCGGTCGTTATCTCATCGAGAACAAACACATTCGCCAGAAAGCCAAAGATGGCGCTTAGGAGCGCCAAGAGAGTGATGGTTTGACCGACGGTCAGAGCAAGGGGCGTAAGGGTGGAGGTGGTCAACCAAGGACTAAGAGCCGTCAGGTCGATACCCTGTGAAGAGATGATCAACCAGGCTATAAGCCCTACGAATAGCCAATAAAGACCACTGAGAATGTCCTCGAAGATCGACGTTTGGACTTTGTCACCGCTGAGCAAGACGAAGTCGTAGGTCAGGTGAACAATTAGGGCGATCCAAAAACCGTATTTCAAGAAAATGAAGGCGAGAATCGCTCCCAGGATCAATTGAGGCAGGACCAGCCAGAGGCTGCGGTGATCTTTCTTGTAATTGGTTAGATGAGCCAGGGCAAAGATGATTGTTCCAAGCAGAAACAGAACAATGGTAATGGCGAGGCCGGCTCCAAAAAGATGTCTGAGCCAACCAAGAAAAACTTGGCGGAAAAGGAACTCCTCGATCAAAATCGTCAGGTATACCGCTTGAGGGCCTTTGCCAAAAAGCGATTCCGTTCGAAATGAGCGATCAAGTTTTTTAACATCGTACATTTTTGACACTATGCCTAAAGAGACCAAGGCAAAGGCCAGCATGATCGCAGTGGAGTGGAGAACGGTCTTGATAGTCTCGAGTATTGAGAAGACGGAAGCTGTCTGGGAATAGTCACCGGCCAAAACCGAGGATAGTCCGTCAAAATAGTGAAGAGGTTTAAGGCCGGTAAGGAGAGAAATAATAAAGACGGCCAACACAAGGCAGATAACGGACCACCTGCCTAGTGAGCCATTGAGCTTGCGAAAGTCCAGAAAATTCGAGTTCAAGGTGGCCTCCCGTGTCACGATGTCAATGAGCTAGAGTGCTGGCCTATATTGTATCAAATTGGTGGGAGGGTGCCTGTTTTTTGCTCCAGGGGGGGTTGAAATTCACCGGTTTTTGAGGTAATTATTATCTATGAAAAACTTTATTTTAGGGGCCTTGGTGGCCTTGCTGATAGCCACAAGTTCGGTTGGCGGAGCGATAATGGACAGAATTTACGATTGGGGATTTTTAGATAAGTATGTTGCGCGCGCTCCCGGGTCCGGTGGGGGTGAGACACGGATTGTAAGTGAGGATGATTATTTGAGTACGATGTTGGAAAAGGTTGGGCCTGCCGTAGTGACGGTTGCCGTGAAGGGGACAAGGCCGGACAGGGTGTTTTTTGATTGGAATAGTTTGGGAATGAAGACCGAAAAGGGGGAAGAGTTCCAACAGGATATCGGATCCGGTTTTGTGGTCGACGCAAAGAATGGTTTGGTGGTGACCAATAGACACGTGGTTGGTGAGGGAGGAGTTGAGTATAAGGTGATTACGATCGAAGGAGTCGAATACAAGGTGGTGAATATTTACAGAGACCAGGTGAATGATATGGCGATATTAAAGATCGATGTGAAGGAGAACCCTGATAAAAAGTTGACCGA
>CAZIPD010000005.1:13993-32585 GCA_964541175.1 uncultured Pseudomonadales bacterium | reverse complement strand
GGATCATCAGATCGGTAATCGCCCTGCTCACATTGTTGGTGTTCTTTTCAAACTCGAACTCGGGAGAGTGTACCCCTACCACAATGAACCCATCATCTTTATATTTTTCATACCAACTCTTTACGTAGGGGATCGATCGGATGCAGTTGATACAGGAATAGGTCCAAAAATCCACTAACACCACCTTACCCTTAAGGGTCTCTTTCAAACTCAAGGGTTCCGAATTAAGCCAAGGACCACCACCGATAAAGTCCGGTGCCGCTGACATCAAGTCACCTTGTAGTTCAAAACTCGGCCTTCCAAACTCAACGTCAGTTGTTACCTCCCTTAATCTACTTAAATTATCTTCGACCAGCGGGTTAATTTCAAAACGCGTCAGACCCGCACCCCACCCGGGGAATACCTTCAGTGCCCATATTTGGATGGTTCTGTCAAAACTCATTAATATTACCAACCCCGCAATCACAACCAATACCCCAAAAACTTTTTCAATTCTCCCCAAATTATTTTTCAGCCAAACCTGCCTGTCTAATAACTCTCTACCTCCGTACATAATGGCAAACATCGGAATGGAAGTTCCAATAGCGTAAGAAAGCATCACCAATGCCGAACCGATCCCCACATCTCCAACCAAAGACAATGACAATACCGTCGCCAATATCGGTCCTACACATGGAGTCCATACCAATCCCAAACTAATTCCCAAAATCACCCCCGACTTAAAACCTCCCTCGGAACTCCCCCTGGTTGATCCACCGGAAACTCTAACCAGTCTCTCAAATAATATCTTTAATGCAGGCAAAACCATCGTCAGTCCAAACAAGATCATTACTCCTGCCGCAAACCACCTCAACCACTCTGCCGGTATCCCCAGCAACCTGGTGATCAATGTTAAAGATAGAGTAAAAAAGGTAAAGCTGCCAACAAACCCCAATATCACTCCCAAAGGTTTCCGCTTCCCACCGCCAAGTCCTCCTGCCAACACCACCGGCAACACAGGTAAAATACAAGGAGATAGGATCGTCACCATCCCGGCAACAAAAGCTAAAAAGATCAAAGGAAGCATCTGTAATTTAGATTACCATAATAATCTCTTAACAATCCATCTCATTACCCAAGGTTATGCGCTCCATCGAGAGGAGAAACAATAGTCGCCTTCTGATCAAAAAATGTAGATCTTAACTTGCTTAAAAAAGTATTCAAGAAATACTCATTTTTAAAAAGACTTCCTGCCAAAAACACTGGTAGATGATGGATAGGGGATATCCTACGATTTACTGCCGCAATCATCATGATAAGCTCCGACACCTCAGCTCTTATTTCCTCCTCAGCAATCCTTTCTCCTCTTGATGCTGAATCTAAGAAAGGGATCGCTGCCCGCGACACCTCTTGTTTCATATTCTGCGACTCAACCAGGAAATTCTTTAAACTCACTATGTCTTTCTTGCCGTAAAGGCTTAATACATCTTTAAGTAATCTGGTCGTCACCGCCCGGCCATCATTCATTTTTGTGATCAGATGAAGGCATCTCCATCCCAGTGAAAAACCACTTCCCTCATCAGACAACAAATGTGACATTCCTCCACTCTTCGCTAATCTTCCACTCTTGCTCCTCCCCACGCAATTCGATCCGGTTCCTGAGATCAACGCGATACCGACTCCTTCTTTTGATCCTGACCATAAAACCAGATCAATATCCGAGACGACCTTTAGCGATGAATATTTTACCCCTCCGGAAGCCAAGATCCGTTTAACCCATTCTTCCGCGTCCGACACCTCGACCTTATTATCAAGTCCGGCCATTCCCACCACCCATGATCCGTCTTCATATGAAGAAAGCTCCTCAACAATGGGTAGCATGATTTCACTTGCCTCAGTGATATTGATCACGTCCAAGTTGATCCCCGGAAGATCCTCCTTGCTCCATAAAAGCTCATCCCCCCTCCAGACCGCCGCCTTGGTATGAGTCGCTCCACAATCGAATCCGATCACCAAGCTATTCATTTTACGGTTAACTGGGTCATCCTTTCGATATATAAAAGCACTGTCTCAACATAAACGGAATGACTCCAAGCTAAGGGAACGGCCGATAGGGGAGCTCCTGAGAAGGGATGGTATTGTTCGGCCATCACCGGCAGGTTACCCATTCTGTCGATCACCCAATTCAACTCCTCTCCCAAAACCTTCAAATCCTCCATCTTTTCGCAAAATCTCATTCGCCGCTGTACTTCCCAGAGAGTTGTCACGATCCAAGGATTTGAAACCGTAGAACCACCTTCTCTGTAATAATTATCATTTTCATAGCGGATATATCCTCCGATCCCTTGCTTAAGATGCAACCTTTCCTCAACGGCCTTCTGAGTTCCCAAGAACATCGGATCGTTTCTGTCCATCACTTCGTAATACCAAAGTCCGAACAGGGAACTTGAATCCACGACCCTTAATTTCTTTACCGAAATACCTTCGACCTGTAACCCCCTGACAAAACTATTCAGCTCGGTGTCAAACAAGTACGACCTCATCGACTTCACCAACTCGGATACTGCCAGGGTGTAGGAATGAGCATGATTATATTTCCCCAATATAGTGGCAAATCTCGCCGCTGCCTGAAGTCCTCCGCAAACAGAGGCACAGGTATATGTAGATACGCCGGAGATCTCCTCCCACAGATCATAGGACTGGATGGGCAATCCCGTAAATTTATCTCTAAACTCCAACATAAAATCGGTTGCTTTCTCTATGAAGGGTTTGTAGATCGATTCTATAAACTCAATGTCATTACTGTATTTGTAATGTTGCCACAAACCCCAGATCACAGTAGCGGTTTCATCTTCCTGTATAGGCAACTGTAGTATCTTGTTCTTCAACCAATCTTTCTGGATCGTTGTTGATTGCCAAGTTGAGCCTAAACTGTAATCGGGTTGGAATCTGTGGTGTAAATAGCCGTCCTCATGGAGAACTTTCCCGCAAAAATCATAAAACCTTTTTGTCGCTGAAGAATACCCGGCCTTGTCCAAGGCGATCGCTGCGAACGCGGCGTCTCTGGGCCAAACATATGAATACGAGTCTTTTCCATAGACCAGCATGTCTGAATCAAGAGAAGCCACAATTCCACCCTTCTCATCCAAGTGAGCCCTCAGAACAAAAAGTGAGTTGTAGTAAGTTTGTACTACTTTATCCGGCAACCCAAAGAAGTCCAGCTGTTTCGCCTCCGTCCATGCTTGCCAGAAAGAAGTTGTCGAATGCATTACTCCGTGAGCGGTCTTCTGTATGATCGTGTCGTTGTACTTGTATGCCTCTTCCATTGTGTGACCGGCACACAACCAACAGAACACTTCCACGGTATTCAAACCCTCACTCGCAACCTCGAACGCAACCACCGAATCGACCGGGCCGTGTTCGACCGCATTTTTGGTCAGAGCTCCGTCCTCGGCATCACGATACGAACCATCCTTACCCTCAAATCCAAACATCCCGACAGTGTAGTCATTAATCCCTCCACTTTGTGATGATCCATTGATCATAAAAACTCTTCTTCCTTTGTAGTGAATAATGGCGTTTTTGGTAGGATCGTAAAATCCGGTGTTTCTAAATCTTGTCTCCCCGATAATGAACTCTTGACCAAAGAAAACCTTGATCTTCTTGATCCTCTTTTCCGGGTTGTAAAAAGTGACACTCCTGACCAACACCGGTATCTCGTTGTACACCACCGCTCTCACAATTACCCTAATACCCTGTGACTTATGGTCATATATTATCTGTCCCAACATCGATCTGTTCTCATAGGAAAGTGAGACATTCCAATCGTTAGCATCCAACCAAGAAAAATTTCCGTCCCACCACAGACCAATCCTATGTCTCCCGCCGTTTAAATGATTCTCCAAGCCTACATGTGGATAATAAAGGTCACGTAAAACTCCCTGCTCATCAAAGCATACCGTTAGCTGTCCATTTCCAAGTATTAACGCTCTTGCCATTGTTATTCTGTTCTTAGCCTCAAATCGGCTAAGGCATTGTTGTAATTACAGTATGCCATGAATGGGCTTCCGTATGGGGAGAAATATGCATGCACATCTCCGTCGTTCGCCCACTTTGTACACATATAGTAGAAGTGATCGCTCGTTTGCATTCTTCTCCAATCTTCGACCAAGGCCGCATCTCCCTTATCAAACACCGCCTTTTCCAACTCATAAATTTTCTTTAACACATCTACCTGAAGTGAATTTCCTCTCCAAGCGGTTATGTCTCGGTCCACATCTGCCCATGATACCGGCTCCTCACTGCTGAATGTATCTTCAACATCTCGCGAATCAATCGACTCCGCCAATGAAATAAATCGATTCCCGGTTCCGATGAATTGATGGACAAAGTGCTCAAAAAAACTGAATATACCGGTATCTGCCCATTGATGCTCTCCAAATGTTTCAAAATCCATGAACAAATTGACTACATCTCCGGCACAGAACGAACTGGAGATCCAGTGCGAATACGTCTCCGCAGTTAAAGGCTTGTTACTCCTATGCGACTCTGAAAACCTAAAGGCGATATCGTCTGATAACTTGTAATGCTTAAGCAGTAGGGGAAGACCGTCCACGGAACGATATAGTCTCGTTGGAGACCGACCGTTCAGGACCTTATCCGCTCCCTCGGCCAGCATTCCCTTAAACCCCATCTCCTTGACCAACAACGCCACTTTGTTGGTAAAAATAAGCTCGGTGTTCCTAAAAACATTTGGGGTTATCCCAAACTCATCTTGGATCAGCCTATTATGTTTACTCACTTGTGTCAGAAACTCGGTGGGGGAGTAAAGAGAGGCAAGTGAGTGATAATACGTTTCGGAGACGATCTCCACTCTTCCGGTCCCGACAACCTTCTTTAAAAGATCAAAGACTTCGGGGGAATAGTGCTTCATCTGTTCAATTACCACTCCGGTGATCGAAAGAGCAAAACAAAAATCTTTCTGCTTGGTCAACAAGTGATAAAGCAGACTCAACATCGGTGAATACGATTTCTCGGTAATTTTCTTCATCACCCTACCGTTGGAGAAATCATACTTATCATCAATATCGAAGTAGTCGGTTCCGGACCCGATATCAAAAATACTGAACGGTTTTAATCTCATCGGCTGGTGCATATGGAAATACAGACTTATGTCAGCCATTGTTGTTAAGTAACAATTGTCTATAACTCTCCTTGATTTTCATTGCTGATTTGTCCCACGTCACCACCTCTGCCTCAGCCCTAATTTTTTCTCCGATCTCTCTTCTGTAGTCACTCTTATTTATAAGTGTCAAAACACTGCTCGCCATCAGCTCTGTATCCCAAAAATCAAGTTTGATGGCGCTGGGTAACACCTCTGCTACCCCTGAAGTCTTCGAAACGATAACCGGTTTTGCCGCCATTCCCGCCTCAAGCGCAACGATACCGAACGGTTCCGACACCGATGGCATCACGAAAACATCTGCCCTCTGATAGAGTCTGTCTTTGGCGGTATCCCTCAAAAACCCTGCAAAAAGGACGGATCCTGAAAGAGAGTGATAGGCCGACGTCATCAATAAGTGCTGATACATATCGCCATTCCCTACGAAAACAAATATCGTATCTGGTCTTTTTTTCAACACTCTTCTTGCTAGATCAAGAAAATACTCGGGACCTTTTTGAATAGTTAGTCTTCCGACAAAAATGACCACCGGAGAGTTTTTAAGAAATCTTATCGATACACTCCCCAAATCGGGAACATAGTCGTTCCCGTTGTGAACTACGGTAATCTTTTCTTCGGGGACTTTAAACTTGTCGACCAATATTTGTTTAGTGTATTTACTGACGGTGATGATCAGATCCGCTTTTTCAAAACCTCCCCGTTCGATCTCCGCCACTTTGGAATTTGGTTTCCCCCCCGCTGTCCTGTCAAATTCCGTGCTGTGAATATGCATCACCAATGGTTTCCCCGTTGCCTCTTTCAACGCCAAGCCCGCCGGAACCGTCAACCAATCGTGAATGTGGATCAGGTCAAATTGCTCTGAATCGACTGCCTCTCTCACCTTACGCGCAAAAACCTTGACGTCTCCTATCAAGTCACCTGTATATTCCAAACTACCGGAACTAACATAGGGGCGAAGCGGCGAGTGGATTTGGATCACTCTATATGTATTTCCCACCATGGTTTTCCTCTCGACCTGAGCATCCGGATCATCGGGACTGGGTAAAACCAAGATTACCTCCTCACCTTGATCAACTAAATTCTCAACGATCCCTTGGCATGCAACCCCCAATCCTCCAGAATTATGAGGAGGATACTCCCAGCCTATCATTAATATCCTGTTTTTAGCCATGTTAAATACAAAAGGACCTACCTAAAATCAGTATAACCCAAATTACACCTCAAAAGATAAAAATAGTCTGTGAGTTATTTTACTTATATCAAACCCAGCATCCTTAGCTTCTCCCAAAACAACCACGTTCCTCTCTCATCAATTTCACTTGTCATCATCGACTCCGGAGAATATGAAAAATTTGCCGTCATTTTGCCGAACGCTCCATTGTCTATGCATCTGACAATACATCTTGCGCCGTGTACCGGATCACTTGGTAATTTTGCCGCTCTTGGAAAGTGATCTTTAATATTTGCCATCTCCGAATCTCCTTCGACGATCAATCTATGTCTTTTGAGGAACTGAATGTTGTCTCTCTCTTGTCTACCGACCGGTTCGGTGAACAATAAAACACTTCCTCCCACCATAGTCGGGGGTATCAATGCCTTGAAAGCTTGCTCGCTTGGCTTTGTTATCTCTATATGTATCAGATTTTCCAAATAAACCTTCTCGTACAATCCAACAGTTTCATTGTCGCTTCTTCCGGTGATCAGTTGAACCCAACGCAATCTTCCGATTTCCGATAAGAAGTATTTCGTTTGCGAAGATCTCTTGGCCACTATCCAAAAATGGAATCTTTTCGACAACCGATCGATCTCCAGTAGGAACTTCGTTAAATAGGTAAGACCAACGGCAGCGCCTGAGATTGGCACAATGACATTTATCGTTTCATCCGATTCAGTTTCAAATGCCTTTGCCCTCGTCTTATCACCCCCTCCCAATAACTTTGAAAACGAGGGGTTGGTCGGATAGGGTGAGACCTCCGCATTTATCCTGATCCCAACACTCTTGGCGTAAAGCTCCAACTCTTCTTTTGTCTGTCTGCTGGGAACAAACGTAATGTCTGCCCCTTTGACCGCCCAAATATGCTGAGATGTGTCATCAGTTACCTGGACTACCACATCAACATGTTTTCCCGTTCTTCTCTTTATCTTTCCTTTGATCTCCGCTATTTGATGAGCCAACCCAAAATGAGTAGCAATGACGGTCACTCCCTCAGCCTGAGGTTGCTCTTCGATCATCTGGATCACCTTCCTATATACCTCTCCGGTGTTATGCCTCAAATACCAGACATAAGTCTTGGTGAACAGATCCTCCAAGAATCCATATTGAAAAGCCTCTCCCACCTTCTTAAAAAAAGGATTAATACTCGTTAGCCGGTGGACCTTTGTCACCATTGGGTCACTTGACCCCAGTAACTCATACTGATGATCTTTCGGTCTTCCCGACACCAAAGCTCCGGTCACCCTAAGATGTCCAAGACCGGCAGCAGCATATGTAAAGATCAAAAGCCTCACTATCTTAAATATAACTGCCTCGGGGGAAATAAGTAAACAACCCAATAAAAAAGTGGGTCAGCCGGGACTCGAACCCGGGACACCCTGCTTAAGAGGCAGGTGCTCTAACCGACTGAGCTACTGACCCGAACAAGCATATTTTACCTCATTATGGTCCAATTCAGGGTAAAATATACCAATGCTCCGGTAGCTCAATGGATAGAGCGTCGGTCTTCGGAACCGCAGGCTGCAGGTTCGACTCCTGCCCGGAGCACCCAAGTTTGCTTGACATAACCTCCAAATTCTGCCAGGATTACTAAAGAATGGTGAAAAAGGCCTTTATTTTACCTATTGTTTTCTTTGTGCTTGTAAAACTGATAATCGGATATAACAGTCTGGTACTCGATGGCACGGATCATCTGGTTGGGACGAACCCTCAAGTTCTAAGCTACACAACCGAGACCAGTCTCAACCCCACGGAACCTTACGTCTTTGCTGCCCTTCCTTCATTCGAGAATAACGTCAAGACCTCGGTCAAGGTCGCCGATGCCAGAGCAGAGATCATCCGCCAATACCTAAAAAGCTACGAATCTCCACTTGAACCCCAAGCAGAACTAATTGTCGAGCTCTCCGATACGTACAATTTTGATTACCGCTGGTTGGTAGCCATTGCCCAACAAGAGTCATCTCTGTGTAAGAAGATCCCGGAGGACTCCTACAACTGTTGGGGGTGGGGGATTTACCCCGAACCGTCTAACCCTTCGGTCCTCAAAGTCACCCGCTTCGATAGTTTTGAAGATGCCCTCAGAAGGATCGCCCCTCAATTCACCAAGATCTTTCTACAGGGTAATCACACCAAAGACCCCATGGAGGTCATGAGAACATATACCCCTCCTTCCGAAGGTTCCTGGGCGAACGGTATCAATCAGTTCTTCGGTAAGCTCGAATAACCCTTCCTGATGGTAAAATATCCCTAGTTTTGCCGAGGTGGTGAAATGGTAGACACGATAGGTTTAGGACCTATTGCCCTTAAAAGCGTGGAGGTTCAAGTCCTCTCCTCGGCACTCTCAGTATTCCCAATTACATATATAATCCACATTCATGGAAATCAAAGAACTCAAAAAAGAAAAAAATATCGCCTCCGTTGAAGTGATCGTCACCAAAAAAGAGGTCGACTCCCAAAAAGATCACGCCATCGAGGAACTCTCATCCCAAGTCACCGTTAAGGGTTTCCGTCAAGGTAAAGCACCCTTAAAGGTGGCGCAGCAACATATTGATCCCGAAAAAATTACCGACCACGTCCTCAACCACCTCCTCACCGAAGCCGTACAAAAAGCCCTGGAAGAATATAAATACAACCTCCTTGGTCGTCCGGTACTCGAATCGGTTGATACCAAAGGCGAAGACTCATGGAAGTTTTCCCTCAGTTTCCCCCTCTACCCGGAGATAGATCTCGGTGACTATAAAAAAATTGCCAAAATTACTGCCAAAAAATCCCCGGCCAAAAAGGAGAAGACCGAAGATCTCACTGAGGAACCCAAAAAGGAAAACGAAAGAGAGGTCAAACTCAATCAGATCTACCAAGCTCTGCTAAAGAAAATCGAGGTAGATGTCCCACAATCCGTCGTCGACGAAGAAGTGAGCCACAGTCTCGATCGCCTCGTATCCCAAGCAAAGACCCTCCACCTTACCCTGGAGAACTACCTCAAGGCGGTTAACCGCACCATTGATCAGGTCAAGGAAGAATACCAAAAAAATGCCCTTGACAGCCTCAAACTTGACCTCATCCTCCTCGCGATTGCCAAAAAAGAGGGTATCGAAGCCTCACAGAAAGAAGTGGAAGAACTTGCTAAAACCGCCGGTTTGCCTGAGAATCAACATAGCAGGCTTAAAATGCTCATAGCCCGCCGCAAGACACTTGATGTATTATTATCTCTCTGATATTATAGGGCTCAGTGAACCAAGGATTTAGTAACACACCATCGGGAGGGTCCCAAAACCCCAAGATACAGAGCTTCCTTGAAGCCCTCAGGAATTCTCAGGGCAAAATGAACCAGGGAGAGCAAACAACTAACCCTTTTGCCGAATTTCAGAACAAGAAAGAGATCGAGAAGAAACGTATCGAGTCCTTTCATCAAGCCAGATCCCAAGAGTGGAACGGCGTTTTCTCATCCAAACAAAAGGAAACCCAAAGAAAAATTGAGCAGATAAGACAAGAGCTCAAACAGCTGGCTGCACGCGTAAAAACTCTTGATGCCAATGTCACCCAAGCGGTCATGTCGCCGGTCATCGATGGCGGAGAATACCAAGTATCCTTCCTTGAACACATCAAAAAAGTCATTCACGATTATTCAATGAACGTCTCACAAGCGAACTCATGGTTGGAAATGTACAACCGCCGCTCCAAGAAAAAAGGCTACTACTGGGGTCAGGCCAAAAAAAGCGGCACCTCCTATACTCTCAATAACGAGAGAAATGTCGCCACTTCCGTAGGCTAAATAACCCGCTCCTCTGTACAAAAACTCCCGTTCCGATTAAAATATACCCATCAAACTTGGTCACAGGTTTGACAGTGGGCCCGTGGCGCAGCTGGCTAGCGCGTTGCATTGACATTGCAAAGGCCACTGGTTCGAGTCCAGTCGGGCCCACAAAATTAAGGAACCCCTTTCTCACTGAGGGGTTCTTTTTATAATTAATGGAATTCGGAGTAACTGGAAAGGTCTTGGAGGGGGGTTATGGTTATAAGAAACTTCTTGACAAATAACAGTATGTTGATAAAATACCAGACACATGCGGATGAGCCGGGGTTATCGGGACGCGCGCGTCCTGACAATCGCCGGGGTTGGGGTCACACCCATCATCCGCTCTCGCCCCGTTTCCAAACGGGGCTTTTTTATACTTACCACTCGATCGGTTCCTTCCCGTTGAAGATCAAATACGTGCTCGCCTGGGAAAAATGCTTACTTCCAAAGAACCCAGAGTGAGCCGATAAGGGAGAAGGATGTGGCGCCCTCAGGACCAAATGCTTCTTTTCATCAATAACGGCCCCTTTTTTCTGAGCATAATTTCCCCAAAGCATGAAGACTAAACCGGTCTTATTGTCCGACAAAGCCTTAATTGCCGCGTCGGTGAATTGTTCCCATCCTTTATTCTGGTGTGATCCGGCCTGATGTGCCCTTACAGTCAGCGTTGCGTTCAAAAGCAGCACCCCTTGGTCTGCCCACCTCTCCAGGTTCCCTGTTGTACAAACAAGCTTTCCCGTGTCACTCTTAATTTCCTTATATATATTTATAAGCGAGGGCGGAATCGCTACCTCATCCGCTACCGAAAAACACAGACCATTTGCCTGACCCGGACCATGGTATGGATCCTGACCCAGTATCACTACGCTCACCTTATCAAAAGGACACCTGTCAAAAGCCGAAAAAATGAACCGGGGTGGGGGATAAACGGTAGCATTGACGTACTCCTCCCGGATAAACTCTCTAAGGGAGCTAAAATAGGGTTTTTCGAACTCCTCCGCCAGTGCCTTTTTCCAACTTGGTTCGATTCTGACGTCCATGCCTTCAATTGTAGATCATCTGCCAGGCGCACGAGCCTAAAGTATTGTAAAATACACCGTATAACAATCAATTAGTTTAAATTGTCCAAGTACTACAAAATAAATCAGAACATTCGTTACCCGGAAGTCCGAGTTCTTGACCAAGAGGGTCAGCAGCTCGGTATTATGCCCACACAGGATGCTCTAGCTAAGGCCCTTACCCTGGGTCTCGATCTCGTAGAGGTCACCGATAAAGCCACCCCTCCAATTGTCAAAATGATCGACTTCCAAAAGTTCAGATATCAGGAAGACAAAAAAGAAAAATCAGGCAGTGCTAAAGCTAATCAAGATACAAAAGAGCTCCGTTTTAAGCCCTTCATGGCCCCAAATGACATCTCGGTGAGACTAAAACAAGCAGAAAAGTTCCTCAAGGCTGGCGATAGAGTCAAGCTCGTGGTAAAATTCCAGGGTAGGGAAATCACCAAGAAGGAATTCGGAGAAAAGGTTATGACCCAAGCCCTCCAAGGTTTGGCCGAAATTTCTACGATTGTTGAACAACCCAAGTTCATGGGCAAGCTCCTTATTGCCCAAGTCAAACCAAAAAAATAAAGACTATGACCAAGATGAAGCAAAAGACGAGAAAGATCGTCATGAAACGTTTTAAGATCACCGGTACCGGTAAGGTTCTTCGCCGCTCTCCCTACATGCGCCATCTAAGACGCAAAAAAAGCCGCAAACTGGTTCGCAGATACCGCCACTACGTGGAAGTTACCGGCAAGCTCGCCACCAAAATTAAGTCCATGCTCCACATGTAATTAGCCTAATAAAAGAAAATGCCTAGAACAAAAACCGGTACAGTCCGCCGCGCAGGACACAAAAAAGTATTCTCACTCGCCAAGGGTTTCCGTATGACCCGCAACCGCCTTTTCAAAGTAGCTCATGAAGCGGTTATTCACGCCGGACAATACGCCTACGTCGGCCGCAAAGAGCGCAAACAGCAAATGAGGACCGGTTGGATCGAGAGTATCAATGCCTCCCTCTCCGGTATCACCGATGGTCCCAAATACTCCCGCTTCATCAAGAACATGACCGACAAGAACGTCAAGCTGAATCGCAAATCACTTGCCGCTCTCGCCGTCAAACTTCCCGAAGCTTTCAAGGCAGTTGTTTCCTTTACTTCCGCAAAATAGGGGAGTAGTTTAATATGTTTTAAAACGAACTCCCCGAAAGGGGAGTTCTTTGTACTAAAATAAATACAATGAGCGCCACAGAAGAAATCGGCAAAATCAAAGCTGGTCTTACCCAAGACCTCTCCGCTACTGCGTCTCAGGAAAGACTCGACTCCCTCAAAATTAAATATCTTGGCAGACAAGGATTAGTAAACTCCTTGTTCAAGACCCTTCCCATCAAGACCGACCCAAAGATCGGTAAACAAATAAACGATCTAAAATCCTTTGTCGAAAAAGGGATCGATGATAAGGAGAGTATCTTACTCACCGCCATCTCCGAAAAGACCGACGTTACGATCCCCGGTCAACTACCTCCCCGAGGAAGTGTTCACCTCATTACCCAAGCAATAGAAGAGATCGAGAATATCTTCAGCAGACTGGGATTTGTCCGTCGTCGCTACCCCGAAGTCGATACCGATTGGTACTACGCACAAGGTCTGAATATTCCCAAAGATCATCCTGCGCGAGACGATCAGGAAACCTTCTATATCTCCGAAGGGATCGTTCTCACCGCTCACACCAGCAATGGACAACTCAGAGAAATGGAATATATGGGAAAGCCCCCAATCAAAATGACCAATATCGGCAAGACCTACCGCCGTCAAGCCGACGCCACTCACAACCCGATGTTCCACCAATTTGAAGGTCTGGTCATCGACAAGGGTATCAATATCACCAATCTCATCGGTGTTACCGAATATTTTGTTAAGTCATACTTCGGCATGGATCGCACAGTAAGACTACGACCTCATCATTTCCAATTTACCGAACCGAGTTTTGAGATCGATATTAGTTGCGGTCTTTGCGAAGGCAGGGGAGAGGTCGATGGTCGACCATGTAAGGTCTGTAAATCGGGCTGGTTGGAGTTGGGTGGAGCAGGAATGGTTCACCCCAACGTCCTAATAAATGGCCACATTGATCCCAAAGAATACTCAGGATTCGCTTTTGGCTGGGGAGTAGAACGTGTCTTGATGATGAAGTCGGGATTAAATCTTCCCGACCTAAGACAATTATTCAGCGACGATCTAAGATTCCTTAAACAATTCTAAATATGGATATTAAACTTACAGACACCTCCCTCAGACGTTTTCTAAAAACTGATATCTCACCCGGTGAGTTGGCGGAAAAACTCAGTCTTTGTGGCCCGACATTCGACAGGCTTCACAAACAGGGAGACGACTACGTATATGAAATCGAATCCATCACCAACCGCGTTGATACCGCATGCGCCTTCGGCGTTGCCCGCGAAGGAAACGCCATCCTAAATCAGATGGGTATTCCCACTGAACTTGTCGGGGATCCGTATGAACAATCAATCAATCTTTATGAAAGCCTCCCGAAAAATTTCAAGATCGACATCTCCGATAATAAACTAGCTCCAAGGTTTTGCGCCATCTCCCTTAAAGATTCCCGGATCGGAAAATCTGATAAAGTTACTGCCTCTTTCTTGGAGCTGTGTGGTGAACGACCGATAAACAATGCCGTTGACATCACCAACGAACTAACACTTCTTTACGGTTGCCCTCTCCACATTTTTGACCTGGACAAGATCAAGAGCAAAAAGTTAAAACTCAGAGAGAGCAAGGCCGGGGAAACCATCACCCTCCTTGATGGAACAAAAAATAAATTGGCCGGAGGCGACATCGTCATTGAGGACGGTGAAGAAAAACTCATTGACCTTTGCGGGGTCATGGGAGGAAATGTCGCCCAAGTGGACGAGAAGACAACCAGTATTCTTCTCATCGTCCCCATGTACGACCCCAAAAAAGTCAGAAAGACCTCCCTCTACCTTCAAAAAAGGACCTTTGCCGCCCAAATTTACGAGAAACAGCCAGATATCGAAATCTGTCTTCCCGTCCTTTCACTCGCCATTGACCTATTCAAACAAAGATGTCAGTCCACTCCTTCAAGCAAAGTATTTGACCATTATCCCGAAAAACTTCCCCAAAAGAACATCAATCTCGATTTGGTTTGGCTGGATGATTTTGTCGGGGTAAAGATTGAAAGAGAGTCGGTCCTTGATATTCTCTCGGACCTTGGGTTTGACGGCACATTCAAAGGAGAAAGTATTCTCACCTGTACCGTTCCCAGCTGGCGCTATTACGATATGGATATTCGTGAAGATCTGGCGGAAGAAGTTGCTCGTGTTTATGGCTACTTCAAACTTCCCCCGATTCTCCCCTGCGTCAACCTCACCGTCCAAGAACCGAACAAACTACTCATAAACGAGTTAAAGATCAAAAAATATCTCTCCGCACTTGGTTATTCAGAAGTCATCAATAGCTCTCTGATCTCCCAAGACCTCATCGCAAAAACCGATCAACCGGAAAAGGACCACCTCAAATTGACGAACGCTCTTTCATCTGATTTTGAATACCTCAGGGTTAGCCTTCTACCCTCGCTTTTAACAAATTACAAGAACAATCAGGGAAAATCCGATCTTCCCTTTAATCTCTATGAAGTAGCCAACGTTTATCTTAAACAACCCAAAGACCCTCTCCCGGAAGAACGATCCACTCTCTCGTTAATTAGCTCCCATGACTTTCAGAAAGTAAAGGGAACTCTAGAAGCTCTGTTTGAACACCTAAATACCCAAAACTTAAGTTTTGCCCCCCTTAATGAAGACTCAAAAGTCTTTCAAAAAGAAAGATCCGCTCAGATAACCTCGACAGGTAAGATCATCGGCATCGTCGGCGAACCCAACAAAACCATACTCCGCGATCTGGATCTGAAGACAACTCCTGTAATTTCCGAGATCAATCTACCGCTATTACTTACCACCATCCTTCCCGGATATTCATATCAACCGGTTTCTCAATACCCGTCGATAGTTGAGGAAATTACCATCGAATCGGAAAAACCTGTGGGGAAACTGATCCAAACCATCAAAGAGGCCAGTCCTTTGGTGACTCAGGTTAGTTATTTGGGAAGTTTCAAGACTAAACATTCGTTCAAGGTCAGTTTCACATCACAAACGCAAAATCTGGACCAAAAGATCATCGAGGAAATTAAAGCTCTGATTCTTAAGTAGAACTTGGGGTCGGAGTTTCTGTAGGAGTAGGTGATGGAGTAGGAGCCACCCAATCCTGATTCATTCCAAACTCAATCGTCTTATCCGTTTCCTTTCCCTCACTATTCCTGGCAAATACTCGGATCTTATGCATTCCTGTCGGTAGTTTCAATCTCCTAACATACGGCTGCTCAGCGAACACAGTTTCCAGTGTTCCATCTATATGTAACTCGACTCTACTAAGGGACTTTGTGCTGGCGATCTCAATTCTGATAGTCACCTCTTCTCCGTTGATCCGCTCATGGTCACTGGGGCTCACTATCTTGATATCCATATCCGTTGAGGCACCACAATATTCCGTAGGCGGTTTGTACAGCTGATCGGGCTGCTTGATGATCCACTCGTCAATTCCTCTCTGCCAGAGGTTTTTATTGGTCAGAGGATCCCTCTCTTTGATCACCACATATTCCTTCTCATCAAAGTTACCCAGAGAAACAGACACCACGTCTGCCAATCTGAACGGATCGCTCTTACACACTTTAAGTTTTGTATGTATTGGGTCCTGACCACTGGGTACGGTTCCGTCCACGAACCACTCCTTGTAGGAAGCAAAACCATCATGTGCCGGATACCCGGAGATCTTATCAACTTCTACCTCGCTCACTCCTTTGGGGATATCGAACGGCTTATCCGGTCGCTTCGACAACACGTCAAGCATCTGCCTTCTCCAAATGGGAGCGGCACCGCTGACACCGGAAGCCACATTCTTCATTTTCTCGTTATTATTATTTCCCACCCAAACTCCGACGATCGTGTTCTTTGTCCAACCAATCGTCCAGTTATCTTTCAAATCATTGGTCGTTCCGGTTTTTACTGCCACGGGACGAGATCCGATATTAAGATACGAGTTTGGAGAAAATGTTATCAATCTGGCATTATTGTCCGACAATATTGAATTAATGAGAAATGCCACTTTCTCATCGATCACTTTTTCCAACTTAATTTGTTTCTTCTCATAAATTACTCTTCCGTCTTTGTCCTCGATCTTCAATATCGCCACCGGCTCTATCTTCGACCCACCGTTACTGAAAGCACTGTATGCCGTCGCCATATCCAATAGCTCGATCTCCGCTCCACCTAAAGCCATCGACAATCCGACTCTGGAAAGAGTCTCCCTCGTCGGATCCAAAGTGACCATTCCCATTCTGTAACCTTGTCTTAAAACATCTTCAACTCCGACAAGAGCCAGAAGTTTTACGGCCGGAATATTAATAGAGCTCCCCAGAGCGTCCCTCAGATGTATCAGGCCGTGTTCTTTACCGTCATAGTTTTTCGGAATATATGGAGTGTTCTCGTCCTTCCCGGGAAACTCGGTGATCGTATCGGCCAATACTGAAGCAGGTGAGAAGCCTTTGATAAAAGCAGTGGCATACACTAACGGTTTTATACTTGACCCGGGTTGTCTAGGACGCGTAACAACATTTACCTGTCCATCGATCGTTGCTTCAAAATAATCTTTTGACCCCACCATGCTCAAGATCTCTCCGTTCGTAGTGTCCATCACCACCGACGCACCGTTGGTAATATTCAGTTTCGCCGTCACTTTGTCTATCTCTTCTCTGACAACTTTTTCCGCTTTCTGCTGTAACTCCCAATCCAGTGTCGTTGTTACCTTAAATCCGCCGGTCTGCATTATGTCTTCTCCATACATCTCTTCCAGAAGATCCTTGATGTACATTACAAAATGAGGGGCGTTGATTTTATTGCCCGTCCCTCTAAAAACAACTTTATCCAATTTCTCGTCTATCTCTCTTTCTTGTGGTTCGGTGATATACCCATCCTCTCTCATTCTTCTTGCCACTTCTTTTGCTCTGGGTACATATGCCAACTTATTCGATCCATAGGGAGAGTATCTGGAAGGGGACTGGGGGAGTCCTGCCAATATCACCGATTCAATAAGATCCAGCTCGGCCACCTCTTTCCCAAAATATTGCTGGGAAGCGGCCGCCACACCCACGGCGGTTCCGCCATACGGGGCTTCATTAAGATACATCTGAAGGATCTCGTCTTTGCTGTATTGTCTCTCGATCCGAAGGGACAGTACCAATTCACGGATCTTTCGGGAGATTCTTCTTTCGTTTGTCAAAAGCATCATCTTCACCAACTGCTGAGTAAGAGACGAACCACCGATCAATCTCTGGTTCAAGACCACGTTCTTGATGATCCTGGGGACCGCCAGGGGATCGAACCCTTTATGCTTGTAAAAATCCTTATCCTCAACCGCAATGGTGGCATCTATAAGTGTCTGTGGTATCTCCGAAATTGGTGTGAACTTTCTGTCCTGGTCTTCGAACACATCATAGAGAACCGTCTCTCCAGTTCTGTCCAATATCTCAGTTGAAAACCCGGAAAGCCGTCTCACCTTTCCTGGATCGGGCAAATCCCTGGAATACCAAGCAAAAATACCAACAATGGCCAAAGTGACCCCCAAGAGGCCAAAAAACAACACTTTCCCGATGTTCAGATTTTTTGGCAAAGGCAATTTAAAATGAAGTCTTCTACGTCTATACATAAATACTCCTAAATATGATACTACAGCATTAAGCAATTCAGGGGATATATAATATTTTTGCTATGACCAAAAAACAAAGAGGAGTATTCAAGATTTTCATTATCATCGGTTCGGCCGTTCTGGTTCTCACCACTTTTGCCTCGATGTTTGTCTATGGCTCCTAACATAAAACTCGGATCACCGGTATCGCAGATCAAAGGCATTGGACCAAACTTTGAAGATAGGCTGCTTCGTCTGAACATAGACTCCGTATCCGATCTCATTCACCACTTTCCCACCCGCTACCTTGACTACACAAAACCGGTCAACGTCAAAGAACTCAGTGATAAGACTGCCTCGGTTTTCATCGCCACTCTCACGGGCATAAAAACTTTCTATACCGCCACCGGAAAGCTCATGACCCAAGTGACGGCCCAAGACGATACCGGGAAAATTAAACTAACATGGTTCAACAATCCCTACATCAAGCGTTTGATCAGAGAAGGCGATTCATACACCATTGCCGGCAAACCCGGTTTTTGGGCGGGAAAACTCACCATCATTTCACCGACAATTGAACTTGGAGACTCCTTATCACTTAATACCTCGGGCT
>CAZIPD010000005.1:0-13893 GCA_964541175.1 uncultured Pseudomonadales bacterium | reverse complement strand
ATCATTTCACCGACAATTGAACTTGGAGACTCCTTATCACTTAATACCTCGGGCTTGGTCCCTGTCTATCCCCAAACCGAGGGAGTGACCTCCAAATGGCTCAGGTCAAAAATATATTTCACTCTCGACTCCCTTAATTTCCCCGACCCACTACCCTCCACCATACTCACGGACAACGAACTCGTCGACCTGTCTACGGCATATCACCAGATCCATTTTCCTCAAACAACGCATGAGCGTTGGGCGTCAGACAAAAGACTCTCCTTCAACGAACACTTGAAGATCAACATTTCCAACATTCTTGAACGATCAAAGCTTGGTGATTCTGTTCCTCTTCATATTGACGGATCTCTCTACGATCGATCGTTAATAAAGCTGCCCTTCACCCTTACCTCCGGTCAGGAAAAAGCGGTCGCCGCCATATTTACCGACCTAAATACCAAAGAACCTACTCATAGACTGGTTCAGGGAGAAACCGGCTCAGGAAAGACCGTCACCATCATTCTTTCCGCAGACCAGGTCATTAATAATAATTTTTCCGTTGCTGTTATGGCTCCCACAGAGATCCTGGCCCGGCAACATTTTGATACTTTCTCCCAACTTAGCACCTTCCCCGATAATATTCAGATCATCACTTCATCGACAGAAGAGATCCCCCAAACCCACAAACCGATGATCTACATCGGCACCCACGCTCTACTCACCCAGATCCCCGAAAAACTCAAGCATCCTCTTGGCCTCGTCGCCATTGACGAGCAACACAAATTTGGCGTAAAACAGCGCACCCAACTGTTGGAGAGAACCCCCATCCCTCACCTGTTGAATCTCTCAGCCACTCCGATCCCCAGAACCGTGGCTCTTGGACTTCTGGGTGATATCGAAAGTTCGAACATCGAAAGTAAACCGGCCAACAGACTGCCAACAAAAACACACATTGTCGAACCCGATCGGTACAAAAAAAGCACCACCTGGATGGCCACCAAACTTTCAGAGGGTAATAACATCTTCGTTGTCTGCCCCAATATTAGCGAAAAAAATACCGGTATTGCCACGGTAGAAACCATCACCAAAAAATACCAAAAGCTCTATCCAAAGAACGAGGTCTATGCTCTACACGGCAAAATAAAAAAAGACCAACAAACCGGAATCTTGGAAAAATTCAAGAAAACACCCTCAAGCATACTGGTTGCCACCTCTCTAATTGAAGTTGGCATCGACATTCCTCAGGCAAATATCATGGTCGTCCACTCGGCTGAACGTTTCGGTCTTGCCCAACTCCATCAACTAAGAGGCCGAATCGGCAGGGGAGGGGAGCAAGGTTACTTTTTCCTGGTCCCAACCGAAAATGACGATATCGAGACGGAGCGCTTAAAACTCCTCCAAAAATACGACTCGGGACTGGCTTTAGCTCAAAAAGACCTTCGTCTAAGAGGAGCGGGGGAAGTGTTTGGTTTCAAACAACACGGAGCTCTACCCACAAGACTAAAGTATTTTTGGTCAAAAAAGCTCTTTACAGCCGCCAAAAAACTAGCCAAAATACTCATTGCCAATAGCCCGGACGAAGCTATTAGGCTTCTTAGCCTCCTTGAGCAACCTGAATAGAGGCCAGAAAACTAGGCTTTGTGTGCTAAAATATAACTCGTTAAACTATATTTATTATGGCAGCAACACCTAAAAGAAAACATTCCACAGGCAGACAGGGTCGTCGTCGTTCTCAGATCAAACTCATAGAACCGGCCATGATCGTTTGCAAAAAATGCGGCAATCTCAAGCGCCCCCACTACCTTTGTCCCGTTTGTAAGTCCCGTTAATAATCACTATATAAAGTGAAATCTGCCTCTGACCCAAGACACCTTAAAAGAATCGCCACTTTTAAGTCTCTTTTTGCCGGAAGTTTTACCGATCAGCCCGAACGTACCAGTCGTGCCGAGAAAATCTACGCCAATCTTACCCAGATCGATGACATCATCCAAAAGTGTGCCCCTGAATGGCCGATCTCTCAGATCAACCGTGTCGACCTGGCAGTCCTCAGACAGGCTATCTATGAACTCCTCATAAAGACACAGACCCCCACCAAAGTTATCATCGATGAGGCTGTCGAAATTGCCAAACGTTACGGAGGCAAGACTAGTTCCAGCTTCGTCAATGGAGCCCTAGCCGCTGCCCTTCAATATACCAACCGCAACGAATGACCTCCCCGGATTTAGAAACCCTTCAAAACACGATTAACTACCATTTTAAGGATGGAGATCTATTGGATGTCGCCCTCACTCACCGATCACGCCTCAACGAACCAAATATCAAAGAAAGCTACGAGCGGCTGGAGTTCCTTGGGGACGCCGTTCTCGAAATGCTCATCTCCAACTACCTTTTCAAGACTCACCCGGATAAGCAGGAAGGCTTCCTTACGGCAGCCAGATCGGCAACGGTCCGTACAGAGTCGCTTAGCAACCTCGCCCGCAGTATCAATCTTGGAAATTTCATCAAGATGAGCAAGGGCGAAGAAAGCACTGGTGGTCGCAATAACCTATCAACGCTCGAAGACGTCGTTGAAAGCCTCATAGGCGCCATCTACCTTGATGGAGGTTTGGACCAAGCCCAGGCATTTTTTGACCGCTTCCTAGCCCCCATAGCGGATAACGCGGTCCAGGAGGATAGGCTCAAAGACCCCAAATCGATGCTCCAAGAGGCGGTCCAATCAAAAAGCTTGGCCACCCCCCTCTACACAACCGTAAAAGAGATCGGCCCCGACCATGACAAAACCTTTGAATCAGCCGTCAATATTGATGGTAAGCAGGTAGCCACGGGCATAGGCAAAAGCAAGCAGGAAGCCGAGCAAAAAGCCGCCCAAAAAGCCCTTGAACTGATATAATACAGACCTATGCTTAAGATCAAACTACAACCTACAGGCAAAAGACACCAAAAATACTACAGAGTAGTCGTTGCCGAAGATAGATCAAAATTAACCGGTTCAACCGTTGATAATCTTGGTACCTACAACCCTCACCTCACACCTGAGAAGAAACTATCCTTAAATAAGGAAAATTACCAATCATGGGTCAAAAAAGGGGCACAGCCCACTCCCACAGTTAGAAAATTAGCCGAAAAACTTTCATGAAACAACTCATTGAATACATCGTTAGCAATATCGTTAACCACCCCGAGAACGTAGTAGTTACCGAAACAGAGGCTGGAGAAGGCATCACCAAATACCTTATCGAGGTTAACCCCGAGGATGTCGGTCGCGTTATCGGCAAACAAGGTAAAGTCATCAAAGCCATCCGCCAGATAGTCCGTATTGCCGCCATTCAAAAAGGCACCCGCGCCATTGTCGACCTTAAAGAAGAAGGCAAGGAATTCTCCCAACAGTCAGAGGAGGTAGAAGAAGCAGCGGAAGTCGAAACTGTCGAAGAAGAAAAAGTCGAAGAGATTGTTGAAGAAAAACCAGAAGAAAAAGTCGAAGAGATTGTTGAAGAAAAACCAGAAGAAAAAGTCGAAACTCCTACAGAGTAACTATATTTAGAAACTTTTAAAAGGTCCCGCTAGTCAGCGGGATTTTTTATATCCACCTCAAGTCAGCTAATTTTACTGACCAAACAAGTTCCTCTGTCCACCACCTGTAATTGGTTGGGTAGCTGCCTCGATCCCACTCGCTGGTATCTCGGTAGCATATCCCTCAAGTTCGGTTAACAAAGCCAGTTCTCTCTCGGAAAAACTCTGTAGACCAGCCAGGTTAAAGCTCTTTAATATCGGTTGATAATATTCGACCGAAAGTTTCAGGTCAACATTTGACTGCGCCTTACCCACCTCTGCTCTAACGATTTCCTGGATCCCCAAGTCAGAAACAAAGGCGATCGGCAGACTCTTCTGAACTCTATTGATAAAACTCAGGATATTCTTGATACCTCCTTCAACCGAAAGTTGAACAACAAAACTCCTAAAATCAACAGCCGTGCTTTTATCCGTACTGGAACCACCCGAAAACTCAATCTTCCCTTCCTCAAAAACTATTCCAGCAGGTAAAGAATATTCTACGATCGATGTTCCCGTCTCATTGGCTATTTTTCTTAAAGAAAATACCGCCTCATCGGGAGAATACTCAACCGGCATCGCTCTAAACACTGCTATCTGCTTGGCAGGAGATACGTCTTCGATTAAGCGATCTAGGTTCCGTTTGGATCCCTTCATAGTTTCCAACCTCTCTGATTCGGTCTTATACTTGGCCTCCATCTTTTTGACATTATCAAAGTTGGGGTTCACCACCAACATCAGAACAAAGAGCATCACCACGGAGACCAACATGTAACCAATGGCCATGTTGAGCATTTTCTCATCGACCCAATCAGGCATTACTAACCCAAATATTTTCTTATATCCGGCGATTTTACTTGTTGCCATTTTCTTTCTTTATGCGAAATAACATATCTGTCCTGTAAAACCCCTCTTCGGCTTTTGATACGGACCTAAAAGTGATGTTGTCAAAGTCGGAAGCACTCAAGTCGGCACTGCGGAGAGTTTTCTCAAGCCTTCCGAGGTCATCGACAGTATTGGATAGAGCTCTCACATTCACATACCCTCTGGTCTGAAAATCTACTCCGGAAATATTACTCCCCACTGGGACCAGCAACTGTGCTTGATCCAAATATGATGAATAATCGAATTGTTTACTTCTTAAGCTCAATATCTCGCTCAGGATCAGTTTCGTCAAAATAAACCTGTTCAGCCTCTCATTGTCACGCAATATCTGTCCTGATATAAGCTCCGTCTCTTCCTTGACCACATTCAGTTTTTGTGTCACCGACACGTACCTGATCACTACCATAACTACTTGAAACAAAAAATATGCAGAGAGCAGACCAAATACACCCAAACCCACAATCGAGAATATACTCCTTTGTTTCTTGATGCCCTTCTTTTTTCCTAAGAGGTTAACTTGAACCATATTATGTTGAAAGTCCAAAGGCCAGGTCGAAGACAGGACCTAACCCTCGATATTTTTCCGGTACCGAAAGTCCGGCAAAAACATCACCAATTATTACCTCGGTGTTGGGAAAGCTTTCGGTCATATATGGGAGGATACCGTTAAGATATGAGCCGCCTCCCGTCAGCATTATTCTGCCTATAGAGGCACCTTTATTCTCATTCTGGTACGAAACTATCATTTTCTTTGACTCTCCCACTAAGTTGTCGACAATAGGTTTCAGGACGGAATAAAGTCTCCCTTCAAGCTGCTCTTTGGCGATACCATACGTTCTTTTATAACTTTCGGCTTGATCTAATGGCAAGTTAAAAGAATCGGATATGAACTTTGTTAAAGCACTCCCACCAACGGGAACATAATAATTGGCATAAATAATGTCTTTCCCACAAATAATCATCGTTGTCCCGCTGGCTCCGATATTGACCAACAGTCCGGGGTTCTGGTCCGACAAAGAATGAGCAAATGCTCTGGATAGGGCAGGGACCTCATTTTCCAGCCTGATAGGCTCCAAACCTGCCAACTCCAAAATATTCGTATATGTCTCAGCCACTTTATTTGGTGTGGCAACCACGTATACACTAATCCTCTCCTCTCCGGTAGCTCTTTGAGGTTTCTGCATAATCACCCACGAGACCTCGATCTCCGAAGGTGGAAAGGGAACGGTCTGATCCAACTCCCATTTGATAGCTGTTGCTAACTCAGGGGTCGACATCACCGGGAACTTCATTACCTTAGAAAAAACTAATGGCTCGGCAATAGAGGCAACTACTTGGTGGGGACGGACTCCGGATTCTTTTACCAATTGTTTAATTGCCTCGACCAAAGCAATTTTCTCCGCATTATTCATCTCCATCACATTCTTCGCTTGAGTGTTGTTAGTAAGCCCCAGGGATATGATCCTCTTTCCCTCAACATGTGCTAACTTAAGACTCGACGTCCCAATATCTAGACCAAAATAGGCAGGCATAAATTAATTCTAGCATAGCGCACCACCACCAAACGATGAATTCACCTACTGAACAATTGTTGTTCCGGAATACAGAGCGTAATCAAAGACCGCAGGCACTTGGTCGGTAACACTCTCGTAATATCCAAGTCCTTGCCTCGTTGACTCGGCGGTTAACCCGGAACCTCTAGTGACGGTACCGGTCGATGTCTTTATCCTTACTTGTTCCACTAACGTGTCACCATTCGCTTCGAATCCCAAGATAGTGTCCCCACCCAGCATCATGACCCTCAATGTCGAAGATCCTGCAGTATATGGCACACTGATAGTTTTATATGAAAAATTACTTCCTCCTAAGGAATTGGCCCCGGGGCTGATAAAAGAAAACCCGGGAAATGTCCCCTCAGCAGCGGGGTTAGGCACACCGGCATATGCGACATCCTCAATACCCGAACTATTTATTGAGCTGATATATAGCCCCCTTGCTTGCCCTGGAGTAGGGGAGGAATCCCAGTAGAGGTTCAAGTTCCCGGTGAATCCAGTCAAATTTATTTCCCATATCTCACCATTTTTGAAGGGACCGATAATGGCGTTACTGGTTCCGGTAGTTTGGTCTGTAACCGAATAAGCGGTATTGGCATCTAAACTCCCTGTAATAAGAGGAGCGGGTGATAACTTCAGTGCTTGTTCAAGTCCTGCCTCTGCTGCCAACATCGCCTGTGAGCTGTCAATATTCACTTCTTGTACCCTTGTCTCAACCACAGTTCTCCCCGCAAGTGATATTGCCGCAGTTCCCACCACTGTCATGATTAACACCAGTATCAACGCTATCTGTCCTGAATCATTTCTTTTCTTTAACATGCTATATACCACTATTATACATATTGATATCTCTCTTAAAGGTCCTCTTCAATAGCTCACTGGCAACACTAACATCGTTAAGATCAAAAGTGACCCTTAACTTGTCATACGATCCATTTACACAAAGCCATGTGAAGCTTAGACTACTGGCAACGACATTCGGCGTTGATAAGTAAACGGTCGAACCGGAACTTGACGCCAATCTATCCGAATCAAGAGAATATGTCGAAGATCCCCACGAATCTCTTACCGTCACGTTCGAACCACTCACCCCGATCGAGCCGGCGGCACGACAATCCTCCCTGTCACTGGCTCCCACAGCCTCAATGTTCGCGAATCTAATACTTTGTTCGATCGACTCCATTGCTTGTGACCCGGCTTGGTTAATATTTATATCCGCTTGATTTTGTCCTCTGGAACCTAGAGTTCCAAACAAGACCAGTGAACCACCCGTAAGCAAAATCGCCACCACTACTACGGCTATCATCACCTCAACAAGTGTAAATCCATTGATTTTTTTCATATTACGGTCGGGAAATAATTGTGGATAGAGTGACATTGGTATCGTTAGCATCTCTGTTAGCCCATGAAGCTCGTACCTCAATCAGGACACCCGAAGAATCGGCAAGATTAGTGAACTTCTCGGCACACGCAAAAGTAGTGCTCACCCAAGGATCCGATACACAATCCACAAATCCCTCGGTCTCCAAAGCTAAACTATTAAAGAAATTCGCCGCATCTCTATCCCTCTCTTGTCTGAAATACGATAATCTCGCTTCGACCAATCTTGCCCCCTCGTCCTTCTGCTTGCTTAGTCTGGTGCTTACGGTCGATCTGGATATAAGCTCCGACATACCAACCAGAATGAGGGCCAAAAGTCCGATAGCGATCACCACCTCCGCCAGTATTTGTCCTCTACGTTTTATATTTTTCATGGTAGTAGTTCAGTTACCCCAAAATCACTTACCATAACGCTCTTAGTTAAGTCGGAATTATCATCCGATGTGATCAATAAAGTGTAAGGGGAACCATTTATCCTTCCGTCTCCGGGGTTAATGATAAAAGTAGTTGTCCCGGTAAAGTGTGACGTCTTGATTACATCGGACCTTGTCTCCGTTATCGTCACCGCACACAAGGCAGACACGGTGACGTCCCCTGTTCCGTCAATAAAAGTCATTTCGTAACCGGTCAACACTCCCGAACATCCTGGGGGAAAGAAAACACCCGTAGCTCTTGAATACACACGTCTCACCTCGGAAATTATTCCCTTTGCATCGTCCTGAATACCTTGATTTTGATTGAAAGTTATGACGCCCACGATCGATGTAGTCGCGATCAGTATCAAGATCACGATAGCTACCATCGTTTCGATTAATGTGAATCCTTTCTGGGCAGAGTAGGACATACTAGGGATTTATCACCGTATATGTGGGATAGTCAACATCCCCGGTACTCTCAAGTGTGGCGGAAAGCGTGTATGAAGTCGGTGGTGTGCCGGCAGGAACATATGAATACGGAGTCTGATCCTTCGGGTCAACAGGTATTACTGTCATATATGTAACCGCATTACACGTTATAGCCCCTCCACCGGTAACAGTTAGCGGATATGAACCACTGTATGACCTACAAAGCTCCAGGGCCTGACGGATAGACTCCAAGTCGGACTTTCTCCTTGCGTCCCTTGAGCTCTTGGTAACACCCGAATACGTCACCGCAGTCACGGCAAAAATGATTCCTGTGATCGCCATCACCACTAAAAGTTCTACAAATGTAAATCCGTTTCTCTTTTTCATTGTAGATTTGTAATTGTAACTATGCTTCCTTCCTCCAAGGTAGCGGAAATGGAATACTCAGTAGCCGAACTGGTATATACATAATGTGATGTTCCTAAAGGATCAACTGGTATTGTATTATTCGAAAAATACGACGCTATCGGATTACAACATCCCGCAACACCATCCGTACAATTACACGCGGGATATGTAAATGAATTCTGGGAATAATACTGCTCCATAGCGTTCTGTATAGCGGCCAGGTCCTGTTTCCTCCTGGCATCCCTCCCTTGCTTTTGCGCACTCGTAAAGCTCACCGTTATCAGTGAAAGCAAAATTCCAATGATGCCAATAACAACCAACAGTTCCAACAGCGTAAATCCGTTTTTTCTTTTCATTTTATTTATTTATTATTGACTGGTAAATGAATAAAGTCTTCCGATGCCAGCGGGTCCACAATCGAGCGTCGACTCCGCTAATATACTGTCTGCCCTGTTCTCCAAACAAATAGTTATTGTGTACGAAGTAAAAGGGGATAGCGATTCGTACGTATACTCATCCCAGCTACTCGCGTCTCCGGTCAGTGCCAATTTCGGATCCGTTACCGTTGAAGGAATATATCCGGCAGCGTTAAGAGCAGCGACCAACTGTGGAAAGGTGGGGTAGGTACCCGAACTGGGATAAAGCTGACGATTGTCGTTTTTGTATAGCTCCATCGCTGTCCGCAGCTCCTTGAGATCATTCTTTCTCTGAACGTCTCTGGCTCTCATCCTTGCCGTATTAAAGTTAAATGCCACCAAACCTGTCAGCACCGCAATGATCCCTAAAACTACCAGTAACTCAATTAACGAAAAGCCGTTCTTTGTTATTTCTTTTTTCATATTTATTCTCTAACTAAACCTCCCTGAGTAACTTTATAATTACACACTCCTGCTCCACAATCGACCGAATCGGTAAAGTCCCAACCCTCTGCCACCGGTTCACCACTGATATCCCTTCGAGCGTCTTTATCCTGAAGGTTTTCCAAGGAAGCGTATAAGGCATAACTTTGAGTACTACCCGAGCTTGTATTTTTATAGTAATACACCCTGTTCGAGTCGGGATCCGTCGGATAAGTATCTATATAAACTACTGTCTCCGTATTACCACCGATATTTTTTGATACCTGCCAACGTGGTGAACTTGCTGGCGGACACTCGACCAACGTTATCTGCCCACCCGAAGTACAGCCAATCAAACCTCCCAGTGAATCGTCATCGGGATATGAACCAAAGTCATTATTAAACGACTCCAGCCCCTTTGCCAACTGAGCCAGATCATTCTTCCTCCTGGTGTCTTTTCCACGAACGATAGAATTTGTAAAAGTTGCCAGTCCGATCACCGAAAGAATTCCCAATATCCCAATTACCAACAACAACTCTATTAACGTGAATCCGCTAGGATTTCTCTTTTTTAGCATCACAAAATCATTGTAGCATTCCCATGTACCAGCTCCAAATATCTCCTCCCCAAAAGAGGGCAATGACCGTGCCGATGACCAAGAAAGGTCCAAAAGGAATGGTTTGACTGATCTTTTTCTTGCTGAACACTACCAAAGCCAACCCAAACACCGACCCGATCACGAACGCCGCAAATATCCCCACGGTAATTTTCGGCCAACCCAACAAGAGACCCAGTGAAGGAGCGAGCGCGATGTCCCCATCTCCCAATCCGTCAACCTTCTTAATTGCCTTGGTAGCCTTTTGAAGAAAATAAAATATCCCGGTCAAAACTACTGCCGACACAACAGCTTTCCACAGATCGATCGGGGTCATCTGTCCGAATCCAACCAAACTCACCCTGTACAACAATACTAGGCTAAAAAATAGCATGTTGATACTGAGGGGAATGACTCCATACAACAGGTCCGTCATAAAGATCGTCAACAAGATCATTCCCGTCATCAGCCAAAAAGCCGGCTGGACCAATTGCCAAGGACTTCCGATCAAGCGAAAAAACTGCATCCCCACCATATACCACCATACGAACATTAATCCTCCCATTAATTCTATAAACGGATACTGCCAAGAAATTTTCTTTCCACAAAACGCACACTTACCTCTCAGCCACAAGAATGAGAGTAGGGGAATGTTGTATTTCCAAGGAATGATCTTTTTACATTTAGTACATCGCGACCTACCATCCATCGGCGAGATCCCATGGGTGGTCCTGTAGATCACTACATTCAAAAAACTACCCCAAACGAGTCCCATGATAAACAAAAAAATTAGCACTTCGATCATTTTCTTATCTTACCAAAAAAAGAGAGGGGTTCACCCTCTCTTTAGCTTTCTAAATTAATTTACTCGAAACACTGGAGACAAAGCTCATTCTCAACATCGGGACAGGTGGCAGCCGTAAGATCTTCCGCAACGGTGACGGCACCGGCGTCCAACACATACTTTGTTGAGTCATCAGTCCTGTTCGACTTACCTTCGGGCGAGAAACAAACAGCCGCTCTTGTTGATGAACCCGACTGAATGTACAAACTGGTCCTCAACCCGTCGAAGAAAGTTTGTTTGATTTCACCATCATCACCCAGTGTCGCGTCGAGACAGGTAAAAATACCTCCTGAATTTATCTCCGGCGCTACAGGGACGTATGAGTGGGGATAGGCAAGTTCAGCGTCTCTAATCAGCCCCCAATCAGCTGCGGGACAATTAACATCGTAAGTGATCGGGTTGCCTGTTCCTTTGAACCAAGGTAGATAACCATGAGTAGCATAGTAACGCTGTGAAGCTCCGAGAAGTTCGATAGCCGCACTTCTGTTATTCGTGTCACGAGCCTTCTTAAGCTGTTCGAACGGATCGATAGCCGCCAATAGTCCCGCTGCCAAAATACCGAGTACACCAATGACGATAAGAAGCTCCATCAGTGTAAAACCCTTGTTGAAAGATTTCATTGTTTCTTTTTTGTTTATTAAAATAATAAAATACCTAGTACTTTCATAATGATATATCAGAATTGACTTGTCAAGTTATATATCGGCATAATCACCGCAATCACCAAGAAACCGACACCAATTCCCATGACCACCATGATCAAAGGCTCAATGGCAGTCGTTAGTGCTTTAACCTTGGTCTCACTTTCGGATTCATAATAATTAGCCAGTTTCGCCAACACCTCATCTAATTTTCCGGTTTCTTCTCCCACATTCACCATTTGCGACAATATTTTCGGAAAACCTTCGATCCTCGCTACGGCGTCCGACAGGGGAACACCTTTCTCTACATATAAGGCTGCTTGTTTCACCTGAGCTCCGAATATCTTACTTCCCAAGGTGTCGGCCACAATGTTCAAGGCGTCCAGTATGGAAATACCGGCTGAAAGTAAAACACTAATCGTTCTGGCGAACTCGGTAAGGATCAGATCCCTCTTTAATTTTCCATATATCGGTAATTTAAAAAGTAACTGCTCAAATATCAACGCTCCAACTTCGGTATTAACCCAATTCTTAAACGCTATAAACCCCCCAACGCCCAATACCGCCACAATGTACCACTGATTTACAAAGAATCCGCTTACCGCCATCAACACTTTTGTCGGACCTGGTAACTCGGCACCAAAGTCCTTATACATCGCGGTTAATTTCGGGACCACCAAAGTCATCATCAAGACAACAATCACTACCATACCAATACTCACGATCGCCGGGTAGACCATTGCCCCTTTTGTCTTACTCCTAAACTCTCGCTGCTTTTCCAGGTTGTCGGCCAGCTTCTTCAACACGTTATCCAGAACACCCGCAGTTTCTCCTGCCCTGACAAGGGCGATGTAAACGCTCGAAAAAACCGGACCGGCAGACACCATCGCGTCGGCCAGAGAAGAACCACCCTCGACCTCGGTTAATACTTTTCCAACTATTTGTTTGAACGGGGGATTGGACTGGTCCTTTAAAAGTCTCAGCGCGTCTACCAAAGGCAGACCGGAAGCGATCATCGTCGATAACTGTCTGGTGAAGTTTGTGATGTCTTCCTGTTTTGGTTTTGAAAAGGTCGACACTAAAGCATCAATGCTCAACTCGTCCGTTACGGAAAGTGCTGTCACCAGGAAGCCCTTGCTCCGCAAGATCGCGGCGGCCTGCTTCTCGTCCTGCGCCTCAAGCTGTCCGGTAGAAGACTCACCTGCGTTCGACCTGACTTTGTAACGGAACATTTTCATATAATTTAGGAATTACCGATCAGTTTGTCTAATATTGAAGGTCTAATAGCATATTCCATGGCTACATTTCTATCCACCACACCTCTATTGACCAGCTCAGCCAAACTTTGCTCAATAAGTTTCATTCCCACATTGCTACTCGTTTGGATAATATTATCGATCTGGAATGTTTTTCCTTCACGAATGGTATTCCTTACCGCCGGTGTAACGATCAAGATCTCTGTTGCCACCGCCCGCTTGCCGTCTTTCGTTGGAATTAACCTCTGGGACAATACCGCTTCCAAGACCATAGATAACTGCAATACGATCTGGTCTTGTTGGTTCTCCGGAAAACTGTCAACGATACGCTCAACCGTTTGTGCTGCCGAATTGGTATGGAGAGTGGCGAACACCAAGTGACCGGTCTCGGCCGTTGTCATCGCCGCAGACATTGTATCGGGGTCACGCATCTCACCAATGTAAACAATATTTGGATCCTGACGCAAAACAGACTTCAGAGCATTATCCCAACTCTTAGTATCTGTTTCCAGCTCTCTTTGACTGATGAAAGATTTCTTGTTGTTATGGACAAACTCCACAGGATCTTCAATGGTGATAATGTGCTCGGATCTGGTTTGATTGATCTCATCGATGATCGACGCAAATGTCGAAGATTTTCCCGAACCCGTAGGACCGGTGACTAAAACAAAACCCTGTTTCAGCCTGGTGATGTTGTGGCAGATCTGGGGCAAACCCAGTTCGTCAATTGACGGTACCTTGTCGGGAATATATCGCAGAGAGATCGCCGAGGTATTCCTCTGAAAATATGCGTTTGCTCTAAAACGCGCCTTGCCCGGAATGCTTACCGAAAAGTCCAGCTCCAAGTTCTTAAGATATATCTCCTTTTGCAAATCGTTCATTAAACCCAGCACCAAGGTCTTAACTTTCTCCGCGTCCATTATTCCTGCCTGACTGTAGATCTCCAATTTCCCTACGGTCCTAAAGATAGGAGGGGAGCCAACCATCAGATGAAGATCCGAGGAGTCGTGCTCTACAGCCATTAACAATAATTCCTGCATTAAGTTTTGCATTTATACTTGTGCTACTCTAATAACTTCTTCGATCGTAGTGACGCCGTCAAGAGCTTTCAGATA
>CAZIPD010000004.1:0-39410 GCA_964541175.1 uncultured Pseudomonadales bacterium | reverse complement strand
TCCGGGGTCATGGTCGTATGGTTGGCGTGGACCAATAACCTTCCCGAGTCCATCAACTCTCTGATCCGTGTTTCCTCGCTTCTGTCTATATAGTCGGCGACGCTGAAGACCTTGACTCCGTTCTCTTCCAAAACCAGATCACCTTTAAGTAAATAATCGACTCCCAGGACTGCTCTGTCCGGAACAAAACCGCCGGTAATGTATTTATCGGTTTCCTTTCCCAGTCTCTCCGCCACCTTCATCATCCTAAATAATCCTGACCCTGGGACTCTTAGATCATCTACCTGGACCAGAAAGAACGGTTCACTACCCTTACCCAGTTTTTTCAACAAAGCGGCAGCCAATCCGGTAGCCGGACCTTGATTCCTCACCTCCGGTTCGATAAAAATATTTTTCAACTTTATCTCCGGTACCAACCCTCTGGCGATCTCTGCCTGTTGGGCATTTGTTTGTAAATAGATCTCGTCGGCTTTGTATTTTTCTCTCAATAGTTCCCAGTTGATCTCGAACAAAGACTTTCCCCCCACTAACGGCAGGAAATGCTTCGGCATCTCAGGGGAGCTCAATGGCCACATTTTCGTTCCCACACCTCCACAAATTATTACTGGTATCATATCTGCCCCAGATGATTAACTGATTGGGTCTGTCTATTATACAAACCCCCTCCTTCAGGTAAATATCTTCCGGGTGGGATAGAATATCCTGGGTTTATAGAATATTATTAACTAAGCCTATGCTTTACGACCTCCTAAAAAGAGTCATTGATGTCCTAGCGGCTCTTGCCATGGGGGTAATTTTTTTGCCCATTTGGATCATCATTCCCATCCTGGTCAAGCTCGATTCCAAAGGGCCTATTTTTTACAGGCCGGATAGAGTGGGGAAGAACGGCAAGATATTCCGTATGTTCAAATTCCGCTCGATGAAAATGTTCGAGATCAACGGCAAGGAAGTTCACGCCGTCGAATTTTGGAAAGCCAACCCGGCTTTGTACGAGAAATACAAAAAAGCCGGCTGGAAACTCGAACTTGACGAAGATCCCCGCATCACCAAGCTGGGCAGGATCCTCCGCCAAACAAGTATCGACGAAATGCCCCAAGTACTCAATATTCTGCTCGGGGATATGAGTCTCGTTGGTCCCCGCGCCTATGTAAAACCTGAGTTGGAAGATGCCGTCAAACGTTACGGCAAGAAAATTCAACCTCTCATAAAAGAAAGTCTGACGGTCAACCCGGGGCTTACCGGACCTTGGCAAGTATCGGGAAGAAATACCATTCCTTGGGACCAAAGGGTCGCCATAGACGCCGACTATGCCCAAAGACGATCTCTTTTGTACGACTTGTACATCATTCTCAAAACTCCATTTGCTATGATAAGTAAGTGGTAAAACTTAAAGAATTCTTTTCCAAAATGAAAATATCTGTGAACAAACGTACACTCATGCGCATCCTCATCCCCATCGGGGTCATCCTCGGACTACTCCTATTGATCAGCGCCTACGCATACTTCACCGCCCGATCGTTCATCCCCACCCTCAATGCCCTCCAAGTAACAGGGTCAAGTTTAGCAGCAGACTTCCAAAATCAGGATCTTGCCGGAGCCAAGGATAAAGCCAAGACCTTGGGAGCCCAGATTGATGATCTCGATAAACAATATGGCAAAGTCATGTGGACCGGAGCCATTCCTTTTCTTGGCGCATATACCAAGGACGGTAAAGCCGCCATCACCGCCGCCAGATCGCTCACCAAGTCACTCGACACCCTAATAAACTCAGTCGAACCGTACGCCGACCTTCTTGGATTTAAGACCAGTCTCGAACTCGCCACTCCTTCGGGAGCTCCGAAAGCCCCCCAATCCATAGAAGACCGAATTGTTTTCATGGCCGCTACTCTGGATAAAATTTCCCCCGACCTGGATAAGGTGGCCATTGATGTTGAGACCGCTCAAAAAGAACTCGACAAGATCGACCCTTCCCGATACCCGGAAACTTTAATGGGTAAACAAGTCAGAGGAAAAATTGTTTCCCTGAAAACCACCGTCTCCGAATCGTCTCAACTCCTCACTCAGGCAAAACCCCTGATCAAACTTCTCCCTGATCTTTTGGGAAACCCCAACCCCAAACTTTATATGGTGCTTTTCCAAAATGATGCCGAACTCCGTCCTACCGGAGGTTTCATCACCGCCTACGCCTTCTTAAGGGTCACCAAGGGTAAGATCGAACCCCTCGGCTCATACGACATCTACGATCTCGATGCCCGTTTGAATAAAAGGGTCACCGCTCCCCCCGCCATTCAGAAATATCTTAACGAAAAAACTCTTAACATTCGCAACGTCAACATCTCACCCGACTTCAAGGTCTCCATGGACGAATTCGTCAAGCTCTATCAAAACATCCCCGGAGTTCCCAAGCCCGATGCCATCGTTGCCATAGACACCTCTTTCCCGGTGGAGATCCTCAAGATCATCGGACCCATTGGTGTCGGTGGTTGGGGAAACTTCGGCCCGCAGATCGACCCTCGCTGTGACTGTCCTCAAGTTGTTTACGCCCTCGAAGAAATTGCCGACCGTCCGACCAATACCATCAAGGTTGGCCGCAAAGCCGTCCTTGGTCCTCTCATGCACTCCATGATGGCCAACGCCATGGGCAGTCCCAAACACACTTGGCCGTCACTGGTTAACGTAGTTCTTAACTCGATCAAAGAAAAGCATCTTCTTTTCTACTTCTACGACCCGATCACCCAAAAATCGGCCGAAGACTTTAACGCCGCCGGTAGGATTCAGGAATACGCCTACGACTATCTTCACGTCAACGACAGTAACTTCGGCGGAGCCAAGACAGACATGTTCATTACCCGTGATGTTGAACAGGAAATTGAAATGGCAAACGGCAAAGTGACGAAGACAGTCACTCTAAACTACAACAATCCTCATAAAGGTAGTAACTGTAATTTGGAAGCCGGACAGCTCTGTCTCAACGGTGCTTACAGAGACTGGGTGCGTCTTTTTGTACCCAAAGGCAGCACCCTCATCTCGGTTGTCGGCTCGGAAGTCAAAGAGCTGGTCTCGGAAGAACTGGGAAAGACCGTCATCGAAGCCTTTTTTACCATGAGACCTCAATCCACCAGTAAGATCGTCTTCAAATACGAGCTACCTCAACTTGATCTAACAACTTACAAAATGTTGATCCAGAAACAACCGGGTTTACCCACCATCAAACACACGATCCTTCTTAATGGTGTCCAAACCTTGGTCGACCTCAACTCCGACAAAGAGGTAATTCTGAATCAATAAAAATGAGGCAGGCATTTTCCGATATTGGCATTGTTATTAAATCGGTGGATTTTGCCGAAGCGGATAAGCTGGTCGGCATTCTCTCTCATAATCATGGATATCAGGAATTCGTCGCCCGCGGTGCCAGACGTCTGAATTCCAAAAAAGCTCCCCACCTCGATCTTTTTAACAAAATAAAATTTCAAGCCGGACGGGGGAACTCTCCACAACAGATCATTCAAGCGGATACCGAAGAATATTTTCCTCAGCTAAAATCAAGTTTGGAAAAAGTCCGTATCGCCCTTTCCATAGCCGAGATCCTCACCTCGATGCTTCCTCAGGAGGAAGAGGATAGAGAGTCCTTCCTCTCTCTGTCGAATTTCTACTCCTCACTTGATAAACAAACACAACACGATGAGATCGCCCGCATCACCAATGAATATTCCCTCTACATTCTCCGTCATCTCGGATATCCTCAACCCAAGGTTGTCGAGTCTTCAACGCTCTCCATCTATTTCGAAAATCTCATCAATCGGAAAATAGTTAGCCGCGGCTTAAAATAAGCTAAAATAAGACCATGGCTAATCCACAATTGCTCGACAAAGTGATCTCTCTATGCAAACGACGCGGTTTTGTTTTCCCCGGATCCGAAATATACGGTGGGCTTGCCAATACCTACGACTACGGTCCAAGAGGCACAGCCCTAAAACGCAATCTCTCCAATCTCTGGTGGAAAGAATTCGTTGGCAAACATCCCGAAAACTACGGACTCGACGCCAGTATTCTCATGAGCCCCAGCGTATGGGAAGCCTCGGGTCACACCCAAAGTTTCACCAACTTCATGATCGACTGTACCAACTGTCACTACCGCACCAGAACCGACCACCTCATTGAAGATAACGTTGAGGGTGTTGGCAATGTCGAAGGTAAACCGACAGAAGAGTTGGACAAACTTGTAGCCGAAAATAAGATCAAGTGTCCCAAGTGTGGTCAAATTTCCTGGACCAAGACCAGAGCCTTTAATCAGCTTTTTGAGACCCAGGTAGGTATCATCACCTCCGAAAAAAACACCGCCTACCTTAGAGGAGAACTTGCCCAAGGCATGTTCGTCGACTTCAAGCAGGTCTTGGATAGCATCCACCCCCGCCTCCCCTTCGGTATTGCTCAAAGCGGAAAAGCCTTCCGTAACGAGATCACCATGGGCAAATTTACTTTCCGTACTCTCGAGTTTGACCTGGCGGAATTCGAATACTTCGTCAAACCCGAAGAATGGGAACGCTGGTTTGATTACTGGAAAGGTGAGATGTACAAATTCGCCCTCATGGTTGGACTTCCGGAAGATAAACTCCGCTGGAGATCGCACAGCCAAGCAGAACTCGCACATTACTCCAAGAGAACCGAAGACCTCGAGTTTGAATTCCCCTGGGGTTTCAAAGAAATGTGGGGTCTCGCCTGCAGGACCGACTTCGATCTTAAAAATCACATGGATAAATCCGGGGTCGACCTCCGCTACACCGATCCGTATACTCAAGAAAAATTCATTCCCCACGTTGTCGAACCCACCTTCGGTCTTTCCCGACTTCTTACCATTATTCTGATGAACTCATATTCCGAGGATAAGGAGAAGGGGAGAGTAGTAATGAAATTCCCCAAAGCCCTATCTCCCGTCAAAGCCGCGGTCTTCCCCCTTCTGGGTAACAAGGAAGAGCTTACCTCAAAAGCCAGAGAAGTCCTCTCCCTCCTCGCCGGAAAAATCGAAGTCGAATGGGATGACCGAGGAAATATCGGTAAACGATATTTTGCCCAAGACGAGATCGGTACCCCTTACTGTATTACCGTTGATTTCCAAACTCTGGAAGACAACACAGTTACCGTCAGGGATAGGGACACCACCGTTCAGGAAAGGGTTTCCCTTGACAAGCTTTTTGAGTACCTTCAATATTAAATTTATCCATATGAAGATAAAAACAATTCTCCCTCTCCTTATTTTTGCCCTGATACTAGGCGGCTGCTCAAAAAAAGCCGACACCGCGAAACAGACTCCGTCAAACGTCAAGATCCTGGTTAACGAGCTACCATTCAAAGACAGACCATTCACCGTCCTGGTACCTCACGAAAGCAACCGTGTGTTTACCTTTTACACCCAGAACGCCAACAAAGCCAAGGCAGGTACACTTGACCTGGAATACCAATCGGGAGACCTTCTCAAGGGTGCTAGGGCCACGCTCGATACTCCCATTCCCAACCCCTTCGTCAAAGCCATCATTCTTGGTAGTTGTTCTACCGGTGGCAAGTGTACTTTCGATACCAACCTCAAGTCCGGCACCATGAAATTCAGACTCGATTTCGAAGGGGAAACCGTAGTTCATGTTCTCAAAGGTGACTTCACCTTTGTCCTCGGACAAAACAATCTTCCCGACGGTAAAGTTATCTTCGCCCCTTCAAAAGCCAATGCCAAAGACAATCTCATTCTTGTTAACTCGCTTGGACTACCCACACCGGTCGAAAAGGAAATTGCCCTTTACCCCATCGTCATTTCCTCGGTCGGCAATAAAGCTGTCTCCGGTAATCTCACCATCAATCAGTCGGGTGTTACCGAAATGGCGATCTTCGACGGTACCGGTTTCAAACCCCTGAAATTTACTGCCAAAGAGAACACGCTTACCGTCGCCCTCAATGAAAAACCCTGGCAAAAGCAGGTAACTATTATTAGAGACGATCAAAAAGGATCTCAAGAAAATCTCAATCTCTATCTCATTGGACCCATCATTCTCTATAAATAAGAGAAAAAAACCCGAATATTTAAAGACCCCATAGCGGGGTCTTTTTTATTGTCTTCTTCCCCAACTTCCCTCTTGACATGCAATATTTTCTATATCATACTGGAAAGTGGTGACAAGTGGTGAATTATCCTGTATAGTAAAAATACACATCACTTAATAAGCCTGCCCTATGAACTATGTTTATTGGACGTTACTACCACACAATCGAAACCAAGGGGAGATTGGCCATACCCGTGTCTTACAGGGAGGAACTGGCATCAGATGGCGTCATGACCTGGGGACTGGATGGATGTCTATTTCTTTTCCCGGGATCATTCTGGCAGAAGCTCTCCGAGAAGTTGGCCTCGCTACCAATGACCAATCCTCAAGCCAGGAATTTCACCCGACTATTGATTCAATCAGCCCAGCCATTAAATCTGGACAACCAAGGAAGAACACTTCTTCCCGATCACTTAAGACAACAAGCTCAGCTAAAAAAACAGGTGGTGATAGCTGGAGCCCTAACCAGGGTTGAGATCTGGGATCGTGACCTCTACCACCAGCACTTTGACTTAATAGCGCAACAAGCAAATACGGATTCAATAATCTCAGATCTAGGTATATGACAGACACACCCCGCCACTTCTCAGCCTACAGAGGCGAGATTAAAAAACTCTTCGAACTTTCAAAAGGAAAAGTTTTTTATGATCTTACCCTCGGAGACGGAGGACATACCCAGGAAGCTCTCGAAACAGGCTGTAAAGTAATTAGTTTTGACGTTGACCCACAAGCCATAACAAGAGCCACTTCATTTGTCACCTCTCACACACCGATCGTCATTTCATCCGAAACGACGGCAGTTCCCGAGAACTTTCAGTGGTTGATCATCAACGATAACTTTGTAAAAATTGGGGAGTACTTCACCAAATTTAACCTTCCTCAAGCAGATGCCGTCATGGTCGACCTGGGGCCCAGTCAATTCCAAGTTCTCTCACCCGAAAGGGGATTTAGTTTCCTGACGGAAGAACCTCTGGATATGCGACTGTCACCGGAACTCGGCGTTAAAGCCTCCGATCTGGTCAATGCCTTAAACGAAGGCGAATTATCGTCTCTACTTCTATTAGGGGACGAGTCCTACTCCCGCCCGATCGCCAAAGCCATCGTTAAATATCGTCAGCAGACCCCGATCACCACCACCAAACAACTCGCCGATTTAATACTAAGAGTCAAAGGCGGACGCCATGGAAAAGTCCATCCCGCTACCCAAGCCTTTATGGCCCTTAGAATGGCAGTCAACTTGGAAAGAGAAGTCATCCAAGAGCTGCTCCCTCAACTCCCCGGAATTCTAAAAGACAACGGGATCTTGGGAGTGATCAGTTTCCACTCCGGTGAAGACAGGATCGTCAAGAACTTCATCAAAGAAGCCGAAGAAACAAACTTACTTAGCGCTATTAATAAAAAACCATTAACACCTTCGACAGAAGAATTAAAAATTAGTTCTCGTACCCGCAGTGCCAAACTTAGACTCGCTAGAAAGAATACTAAATAACAAACTTACCTACGGCATATCATTTGCCGCTCTGGGAGTTCTCATCGCCATCAACCTGATCGGCACCAATGCCCTGGCAACACAAGGGTTTGCTGTCAATGACCTGGAAATAAAAACCCTCGAGCTGGAGTCGGAAAATGAACAGTTAAAGGTCAAGATCGAAGAAATAGCTAACCTCAAAGAAACATCCGCCCTAGCCAAAACAAGAGGTTTTCTCAAAGCACGTGATATAGTCTTTATGCCCACCCCTCCGACCACCGCCTTGCGCTAATAGACTAAATAATGCCGCCCGCCGCTTTTAATCTCACACAAAAACGATTAAGGACTATTATTGTCCTGATCCCTATCCTCACCCTCGGTCTTCTCACAAGACTTTTCTACTGGCAAATGATCCGTGGTCCGGAACTACAAACAAAAGCCGCCCGTCAACACCAAACCGTTTCTCTCCTCTTGGCCAAGAGAGGTGACATCACCGATTCCGAGGGCAATGTCTTGGCCGGAACAAAAAATCTCTTTCATCTCTTCGTCTACAAACCACAACTGGAAATATCCGAAGTTGAACTGATCGAGAAACTCGCTCTAAATCTCAAACCCGACCCGGAAAGTACTCTCGAGGGTGATATGAGAACCTACTTGCTCAAACGTCTCGGTCTGCAAAGTAACTGGATATCGCTCAAACACTATCTCACCTCCGAGGAAATGGAAAGTATCAAGAAGCAAGAGATCTTGGGTATTGGATTTGAAGACGAATATGTTCGCTACTATCCCGAGGCCAGCATGTCGGCCCACGTCCTCGGCTTCGTTGGCCAGGATATCGCCGGTGAAGAACAAGGATATTTCGGAATCGAAGGCTATTTCGATAGGAAATTAAGAGGCCGCTCGGGCAAGATCCGTACAGAAAAGGATGCCAAAGGAAATCCCATCTTGGTAGGGGATTATCAATTCCTTCACTCCGTCGAAGGCAAACCCATCCAAACAACTATCGACAAAAAAATTCAATACATCGCCGAAAACTCCCTCAAGGAGGGACTCGAAAAATATCAAGCTTCCGCCGGGAACGTCATCATCATGGAATCAACTACCGGTAAAGTCAGGGCCATGGCCTCTTTCCCCAACTACGATCCCTCGGATTTTTCTCAATACGACCAAAGCTATTTTAAAAACCCCAACGTCTCGGCTCTTTTTGAACCGGGATCCATCTTCAAAGTTCTCATCATGGCGGCCGGGTTCAATGAAAAAGTAATCACTCCGGAAACCATCTGTGACATCTGTCACAAACCTCTGACCATTGGCAAGTTCACCATAAAGACCTGGAACGAAGAATACCATCCCAACTCCACCATGACCGACGTCATCATTAACTCGGACAACACCGGGATGGCCTTTGTCGGTTTTAAACTTGGTAAAGAAAAATTTGCCGACTACCTCTCCAAACTCGGCTTCGGTAAGAAAACGGGTATTGAACTTCAAGAAGAAGTCTCCGGTCAAATAAGAACGGCCAATCAATTTGGTGATATCGATCTGGCCACCGAATCATTTGGTCAAGGTATTGCCGTCACCCCCATCCAGATGATCGCCGCCGTCAACACTCTGGCAAACAAAGGCGAATATCTAACCCCCACTGTTATTGAGGGCACAAAATCGGAAAAAGTCTCCAACATATACTCACCCGAAGCGGTGGCTCAGATCACCAGAGTGATGATCCAAGCGGTAGAGAAAGGTGAGGCCAAATGGGCAAAACCCAAAGGACTTTTGGTGGCGGGGAAAACCGGTACTGCCCAGATCCCAATTGAAGGACACTACGATCCGGAAAAAACCATCGCCAGTTTCGTCGGCTTTTTCCCCGCCGATGATCCTCAGTACACCATGCTCGTTACCCTCAAAGAACCGCAAACTTCTCCTTGGGGATCCGAGACCGCCGCTCCTCTCTGGTTTAGCATCGCCAAAAGCCTTTTGCTTTAACAGCCGGCTAAGATTAAAATAAATACAATGCTTACACGAATCAGAAGACACACAGTCTCTTTTAAGCACGCTCTCGACGGCATTTGGCATACCCTAAGCACCCAACCCAACTTCCGATTCCATACAATCGCCGCAGTTTCCGTCATCATGGCAGGCATATACTTCGAGATCAGCTACATCGAGTGGCTGGTAATTCTATTCACTTTTAACATGGTTATCGTTGCCGAGATGGTCAATACCTCCATAGAATCCATGGTCGATCTGATCACCCTTGAGCGTCGAGAGGACGCCAAGATCGCCAAGGATGTTTCCGCCGGTATGGTCCTCATTAGCGCTCTGTCATCAGTCATCATCGGCATGTACATCTTTTTACCAAAATTCTTAGCACTCTAGTATGGGTTTACTACTCGGACTCCTCCTTCTTTCCTTCCTCGTACATTCACTAGCCATCATTCCCTTCGTTAATTTTCTCTATCAGCTTCGCTTCTTCAAAAGAAAGACAGCTATAGCCGAGGACAAGAAAGATGAAGCTTCAATGCACATCAAGTCAAAAGCCAGAACTCCGGAGGGTGGTGGTCTGCTTATCCTGGTCATCACCAGTTTAATATTTGCCATATCCATTCCGCTCTTAAGGAAACTTGGATTTGAGATCACTCACGTCTATCCCATTAACGACGAGATCAATATTATTTTCTTTACCTTCCTCTCCTTCGGTCTCCTGGGACTTTACGACGACGTCGTCAAGTTTTTTGAACTGGCAAGAGAAGAAGGCTATGCCGGTTTGAGGACATCTCATAAATTCATTATCCAATTCATCCTTGGCCTTACCATCGGTGCCATGATGTATGTCAACCTCGGAATTGATATCATCCACTTTCCGTTCCTGGGAGTCGTTCACTTCGGCGTCTTATTTATTCCCATAGCCGCTTTCATTATTGTTACCTTCGCCAACGCCGTAAATATCACCGACGGCATGGATGGCCTGGCGGGCGGTTTGTTGATGATCTCCCTCTTCGGTTTCCTCATGCTCTCCGCCGCCATACTCGACGTACCGCTCTCGGTATTCATCGCTCTTTGGTTGGGTGGTCTGATTGCCTTTCTCTACTTTAATGTTTTTCCCGCCCGTATCTTCATGGGGGACGTCGGCGCTCTCGCTTTTGGCGCAGCTTTTGCCACCGTTGGCTTGCTCACCGGAAAAGTAGTTGCCCTTCTCATCGTCGGTTTTCCCTTCTTGGTCGACGGTTTTAGTTCCCTTCTACAGATCGCTTCGGTCAAGATACTCAAGAGAAGACTATTTCCCATCGCCCCTCTCCACTACTGGCTATTAAAAATAGGCTGGACCGAACCAAAAATTGTCCAACGTTCCTGGCTTATAGGTGTCATGTGCGTTGTCTTTGGTATCTGGCTCGCCGTTATCTAAGAAGGTGAGACCTGCCTCCCCAAAAAAATCCAGACTTGCCCTCACCATAATATTTGGTGGAGTGCTTCTGGCTCTGTTTGGTTTGCTCGCCATCTACGATGCTTCGGTCGTCGAAGGCTACAAAGATTTTTCCGACAAATTCCATTTTGTAAAACAACAAGGAGTTTGGTTGCTTCTAGGAATAGTTACTGCCCTTGTCACTGCCGCCTTCCCTCTAAGTATTTTAAAAAAATACTCACACATTTTTTTGCTGGTCTGCCTTTTCCTCATGGTAGTGGTCCTCATTCCCGGGATTGGATCTAAATTTCTTGGTGCCAGACGTTGGATAGTTCTGGGGCCGATTGTCATCCAACCGTCCGAGTTGATCAAAATTGCCCTCGTGCTTTACCTGGCACGTTGGTTGGAAATACAGCGAAGTCTGCAGCATTTTTTGGCCCTTCTTGGTCTCTGTCTGGGTCTTGTCATGCTTCAACCGGATTTGGGAACGGGTGTGATCATTGTTGGCACCTGCTTCATTATGTATTTTCTCTCCGGTGCCAATCTCAAAGATATCTCCATCTTTATGCTCCTGCTCGGAGTGGTCATGTCCATTCTTGTTCTGGCTTCCCCCTACAGACTCAATCGCCTTAAAACCTACATGGATCCAACCTCGGATCCTCTGGGAGCTTCCTATCACATTAATCAGATCCTCTACGGTCTTGGCTCCGGCGGTCTAACAGGCGTCGGTCTGGGGCAGTCCCGACAAAAGTTTGCTTACCTTCCTGAAGCCACCACCGACTCGATCTTCGTCATCATCGCTGAAGAATTTGGCTTCATCGGTGGCGCCGTGGTCATCCTTGGATTGGTCGCTTTGTGCCTGGCAAGTCTGAACATTGCCGCAAAAACGACCGATAGATTTGATAAACTACTCTCAAGTGGAGTTTCTCTCCTCTTTTTGACACAAATATTCGTTAACCTGAGCGCGATGACCGCGATCATGCCCCTCACCGGAGTTCCCCTGCCCTTCATTTCCTACGGAGGCTCATCACTGGTCACCAACTTCCTTAGTCTTGGGTTACTCGCAAATGTAGCTAAAAAATTATGAAACCGACAATCGCCTTTACCGGAGGCCATCACAACAGCGCCCTCGTAGTCGCTAAAGAACTCAAAAAAATGGGTTATCCATTAATTTGGTTTGGTCATAAGTTCACCGCCTCGGGAGACAAGAGCCTCTCTGCCGAGTATCACGAAGTAACAAACTCCAACATCAAGTTTCTAGAACTGAAGACAGGAAAATTCTATAAAAAATTCGGTACCTTCGAATGGCTAAAGATCATCTTCGGTTTTCTCCAGGCTACGCTTTATCTCCTCAAATACAGACCTTCCCTGATTTTCTCCTCAGGAGGTTATCTCTCGGTCCCCATAGTCATCATGGGTTGGGTTTTTAGGATTCCCTCGATCACTCATGAGCAGACGGTGATCGCCGGTATGGCCAATAAAGCCATTGCTCCCTTCGTCAAAAAGATCCTCCTTACTCACGAATCATCCTCAATAAACTATCCCAAGGGAAAGTCGGTGGTTGTCGGACTACCGATTCGCCAACAACTTCTCTCCGGTAAATATACTAAAAGCTTTACCCCTCCTCTCCTCTATATCACTTGCGGAAAACAAGGATCCCACATCATTAATCAGGTGGTCTTCCCCATAATTCCTCAACTGATCAAAAGGTACACCATCATTCACCAGACAGGCGCCAATACGGTTTACAAAGATCTTGAAAAAGCCCGTCGCCTCAAAGAAAAATTGGGAGACTTGAGTGATAGATACGTATATGCTCCATATTTCTTCTCCGACGAAGCGGCTACATACCTCAGGTCGGCAAAAATAATTATTAGCCGCTCCGGTGCTCATAATAGTTACGAGCTTATGGTCTTGGGGAAAAAAGCCGTTCTCATTCCCATTCCTTGGGTCTCCCACAACGAACAGCTTCTCAACGCCAAGTTGGTGGCTCAAAATACCGGTAGTCTTATCCTCGAAGAGAAAGATCTCACGTCGGAATCTCTATTAAACGCTATCATTGAATTGGGTAAATCACCCAAGGTCATATCCAGTGTAAAACTACCGACAGATGCTACTAAAAAGATCATCTCGATCATCCATCAATACGTCTAGGCTCAAAGCTCGCAAGTTTAAAACAACTTTCCAGTCGATCGGACCGTTCCTAAAAATTATTCCCGCCATTTTAGTTTTGCTTTTAGTAATTGTGGTCGGGAAGCAGGCTCTTACCATCCATCAGATAAAGTGTGCGGTCAACGACAGGGTCTGTCCCAGGGAGATTGAAGGGGTCCTCTACCATCTGACGGACACCAACTATTTTATTGTCAACAAAAAGGAACTTACCTGGGCGATCGAGCAGTTGTTTCCCGTGGACTCTCTAGAACTCAACTTTTCATATCCGAATACTCTTGTGGTTCGTCTTAGTGGAGTTCAAGAAGCCTATCCTCTCCAGGTCTATCAAGTTCAAGAACTACCAAATCTTTCCCTCGATATTTTTGCCACTTCTACCGAATCGGCGGAATGGAGACGACCGGTTTCCGAGATCCGCCAATTTGGCGAGTCCCTCGAAGGGAGCCCGCAGAAGATCTGGGAAAACGGTACTCTGACTCCGGATATATCAACCGGGTCGGGACAGGTAAAACTTTTCTATACCAAGATCCCTTCGGAAGATCACCTCACCAAGATGTATAGGATCATTACTCTGGCGCTCCGTTATCTGGAAAACCCTCAGATATATATTCTCAATGATAGGTTGTTCTTGAGTCAGGAAAATCTTCCTGATATTATTGTTTATGCAGACTCGACACTTAGTAATGTCGAAATGTCTTTGCAATCATTAGATTATCTAGTTACAATCAAGAAAGATGCACGGGTACTAAACCTTAGCTTTAAACACCCGATCATAAAATAATTTATGGCAAAACCTGCTGGAGTAAACTCAATCGACATAGGATCAGGAAAAATTACATGTCTCATCACGGTCCCTTCTCAAGAAGAGGAAAAGATCAATCTCGTCGGAGCCGCTACAGTTCCCAGTAGGGGAGTGAAAAAAGGTCAGATCGTCAATATCGAAGAAGCCGTTAGCTCGATCTCCGACTGTGTTGAATCCGCCGAAAGAATGGCCGGTTTCAATATCGAACAAGCATTTGTTTCCATCAACGGTGATCATATCCAGTCCCAGAACAGCCAGGGTCTTGTGGCTATCACCGAGTCCGAAGGAGAAATCGGCGAAGACGACATCTATCGCGTCATCGAAGCTGCCAGAGCCATCTCTCAGCCTACAGCCAGAGAAATAATTCATGTCTTACCCAGAGAATTTATCGTTGATAGTCAAAGAGGTATTAAGGATCCAACAGGAATGTCCGGAGTCCGCCTTGAAACCGAAGCTCATCTTGTCACCGGTCTATCACCTGCAATTAAGAATGTCACACGCTGTGTCAGTGATCTTGGTATCAATGTCGCCGGTCAAGTATTTACCGGTCTTGCCTCATCACAATCGGTCTTAACTGAAACTGAAAAAGAACTTGGTGTCGTCTTGGCGGATATCGGCGCCGGGACCACCAGCATCAGTATCTTCATTGAAGGAGCTTGCTGCTACTCCGCCGTTATCCCCGTAGGAGCCAGGAAGATCACCGACGATATCGCCATCGGACTTACCTCATCCATCGATACCGCCGAAAGGATTAAGCATTTTCTTTCCAAATCCAAAGAAGATCGTGAGGAAAAACTTTCCGATGAAATTGATTTCGAAAAGCTGGGCATTAGAGAAGATCATCTAAAGACCGGATCGCGCAAGGCCATCACTGAAGGCATCATAAGACCCAGACTCAATGAAATTTTCGGCATGATTAGAGACGTTCTCAAAAAGGCCGGTCTCGAAGATCAAACTCCGGCAGGAGTCGTCCTCACCGGTGGCGGAGCTCTCACCGTAGGAGCCGCGGAGTCTTGTCGTCGCGTCCTACAATTACCTCCCCGTATTGGTGTCCCAACCGGGCTCTCCGGAATTGTAGACGAAGTAAGTTCACCAATATACGCAGCGGCAGTAGGCTTAGTGCTTTACGGTTACAAACAAAGACCCCAAAATTCCACAGGAGGTGCTAAACTCTCTGGTATATTCAAGAAAGTTCCCGGAAGGGATGTAGCAGGGAAAGCTCTTGAATTTATCAAATCATTTTTACCTTAAAAGTGGGGCTCATAAAACCAGACACAAATACATTCGCCAAGATCAAAGTCTTGGGGATCGGAGGAGGCGGCAACAATGCGGTCAACTCCATGATTTCATCCGGAAAAATAAAGGGAGTTGAATTTATTGCCGTTAACACCGACATGCAGGCGCTCCTCAACTCCGATGCCGATGTCAAGCTTCAGATCGGAGAAAAAAGTACCAAAGGTTTAGGATCTGGCGCCAACCCCGATATGGGACAAGCCGCCGCCGAAGAATCTCGTGAACGTATCAAAGAAGTCCTAGCAGGTGCAGACATGGTCTTTATCACCGCCGGAGAAGGTGGGGGAACAGGTACCGGCGCCGCCCCTGTCATTGCTGAAATTGCCAGAAAAGAAATCGGAGCTCTCACGGTCGCCGTCGTTACCAAACCATTTCTCTTTGAAGGCTCTCGCCGCCGAGTTCAAGCCGAAGAAGGTGTTGATCGTCTAAAAGACGTCGTCGATACCCTGATCGTCATTCCCAACCAAAGACTGCTCGACGTAATAAAGAAAGATCAATCATTGCTGGACGCTTTTAGAATGGCCGACTCTATACTCGGTCAAGGAGTCCAAAGCATCTCCGATCTCATCACCCTCCCCGGTCTTGTAAATGTTGACTTTGCCGATGTTAAGTCCGTCATGCTCAATGCCGGTTCTGCCCTCATGGGAATTGGTCGTGCTTCGGGCGAGAAACGCGCTCTTACGGCCGCAACAGCCGCTGTTAGCTCTCCACTTCTTGAAATCAGCATTGATGGTGCTCGCGGGATTCTCTTTAATATCACCGGTGGAAAAAATCTCACCATGAGCGAGGTCAACGATGCCGCCACTATCATCACCCAGCAAGCCGATCCCGACGCCAATATCATTTTCGGGGCCACCATAAGAGAAGACATGGGAGATGACATTCAGATTTCCGTCATCGCCGCAGGGTTCGACGATCTTCGACGCCATTACTCTCCCGTCAGTCAGACCAGCAGTTTCTACCGGAGCACTCCTCCCACTCAAGCTCCTCAAACGGATCTATCCTCACCAGTTACCCCCGATGTTGTGGATGAACAACCCACCACCTCTCCCTTAAGAGGCAAATACAAGATCCAGCACGAAGAAGTCGCCGTAGAGGACGACCTGGACATCCCGGCTTTCTTGAGGAATAAATAGCCTCCTAAATACTTTTCCGAAAGCCAAACCAGCTTCAAAACAGATACCCTATAGTTGACAGTTGGGTGTATAATACAGTCTATTCTAGGACATTAAAAGGAGTCTAAATGAAAATCCGAACGGAAAAGGGTCAGGGACTGGTCGAATATACGATCATCCTGCTCATATTTGTTTTGGTGGGTCTATTACTTTACCTCGTAAACCTGAAAGCGCCGTCGGTTGCTTTCGACAATGCTTTCGAGGCCGGCCAAAGAGAGATCACCGCCTCCATCATTGAGCTTGGTGAAACCGGTCATCCGGTTGAAACCCAGTATGATGGAATCCCCGATGGTAGTTTCAGGGGGTATCCACGCGTGTTTGAGATCAGCGGATGTGAAAGTTTCCTGCTCCCCCAGGAAGCAAAAACCCTTCGTGCCGCCACTGAATTCCCGGCCTCAAACCTGATCGTTATCCAAATGCCGGTCCAGCCGGGCGGCTATATCAACATCTGCGCCCCCGAAGGGGCAGAGGTTGAAATCGTCATGTGGTACGAGAAATAAGGAGGAAAAAATGCCTATCTCAAAAAACGATGCCTTAAGAACGTCATCCATATCGGTTGTTGAATTCGTCGACATGGCCGAGCCTCAGATTGATGAGTTTCTAAAGAGAGTCTCGAGGCACCGCGGCACGGTCAGTATCATGATGAGCGCGATCGCCCTCGACCAGTTCCACCTGTACTACTTGGATATAGTGGATGAGATCATCATCCGTTACGAAGCCGTCGGTTGGGTGGTCAATTTTGTCTCCAACCAGGGCGATGGTCACTGGCTAGAATTTAGCTAGTCATTCCTGTTTAATCCCTCACTTCGGTGGGGGATTTTTTTATGCCTTAACTTAGGACTTGATTTCGGGTATTGTTCGGTATTAAATAAAGATATGATTCAAAAGATCTCGGCTCCCGTCTCGGTGGAACTTGTTTACGATCACCGAAAACACACCTCTCTTCCCAGGAAGATCCTTTGGGATGGCCGCGTCTTTCCCATACTCAAGCTTGGTCTTCACCACACACTCAGAGAAGGCAGGGATCTTCACCATATCTTTTCTGTTACTGCCCAAGAGCTATCCTTCCGCCTGAGGCTGGACACCAACACTCTTTTTTGGACCTTAGAAGAAATTTCCGATGGACTACCAGATTAGGCTCGATTTCAACCGGAAACCCAGTACGGTCATGCACATTGACCTTAACTCTTGTTTTGCCAGTGTCGAACAACAGGCCAATCCACTCCTAAGGGGTAAGCCCATTGCTGTAGCCGCCTACGATACTCCCAACGGCTGTATTCTCGCCCCTTCCATCGAAGCTAAGCGGTTGGGGATCAAAGTGGGCATGAGAGTCAAAGAAGGTCGCCTCATCTACCCAGACCTGATCGTCCTCAAACCGGACGCCGAAAAATACCGGAACGTTCATATCAAGCTCAGGGATCTCCTCTCCGACTACTCCCCGAAAGTAATACCCAAGTCCATCGATGAGTTTGTCTTGGATTTTTCCGGCACTCCTGCCTTTTCCAGGGGGTTGGTTGTCGTCTCTCAAGAGATCAAAAATAGGATCAAAGAGAGGGTGGGGGATAACCTCACTGTTTCCATCGGCCTGGGGCCGAACCGCTTCCTGGCCAAAACCGCCTCCAACCTTCACAAACCCGACGGTCTCGATGAGATCAACAATGACAATTTTTGGCTAGTATACGAAAAACTCACCCTTACCGACCTCAACGGCATTGATAAACAGAATGCGCTGAGGCTAAATGGTTCGGGGATCTTTACCGTTCAGGACTTCTTTCGTGCCGACATCCCTCTTCTTCGCTCTGCTTTTAAGTCGATCCTGGGCTACTACTGGTTCCTGCGTCTTAGAGGCTGGGAGATTGATGACGTTGATTGGGGGACCAAGAGCTTTGGCCACTCATACTCCCTACCCAAATTCCTCAAAAAGCCGGAAGAGCTGGCACCGATCCTATCCAAGCTCGTTGAGAAGACCGGCTTCAGAATGCGCCGGTCTGATTTTCAGGCTAAAGGTGTTCACTTAGCAGTCCTTTACGAGAATTATGAGTATTTTCATCAGGGAGTTTCACTTTCCCAGCCTGTGTTTTCCAGCCAAGACATCTACAAGGTTGCCTACAGGCTCCTCAGACGCTCACCCTACCGCTTGGGAGCACGTAATCTGGCCATCTCCTGCTTTAACCTTTCACCACGCTCTACGATCCAGCTTGAGCTGTTCTACGACACCCTCAAAAAAGACAAGCTTACCCAAGCTATAGACGTCATCAACGAACGTTGGGGAAATTTCGTCATCACCCCGGCGATCATGGCCAATACGCAAGACCATGTACACGACCGTATCAGCTTTGGGCAGGTTAAAAGCCTGATCAGTTAAGCCAGGCGACCGAGAAGTTGAGGACCGAAGCAAAGGACACCCAAGCAATATACGGCCAAAGTAGCTGACCGGCCAGCCTGTCCACCTTCGAGAAAGCCAAAATGGTCTGATAGATCAGCCACCACAGAACCAGTATCTCGGCAAATGCCAACCAAAAAGCACCCATACCGAAAAACACGGCTGACCAAGCAATATTAAAAATAAATTGCCCGATGTAGATCCTCAAAGCTGCTGCACCATTTTTTGTGTTCAACCCCTTGATCCACACCAGGTAGAAAGCCAGCCCCATTAGGATAAAAAGGGTGGTCCATGCCGGTCCGAATAACCAGGCTGGGGGAGTGAACCAGGGCTTATTCACTCCCTGATACCACGAATTAACGGCCGGAGCGGTAAAAATAGCCCCACTGGACCCTGCCAGCAAAGCAGTCGCTACCGAGACAATAAGCTTAGTCCAATTAACCTTTGGCTTCATTGGTTTTGTGCCTGTTCACTTTCCTTCGGCGTCCTGGCATGACTTGCCTCCTCGGCAGCTTCGGCGTCAGCCTTTGTTGCGTGGATTGTACCTACCGGATGGTTGGGTGGGGAATAGAGGGTATAAAGTTTGAGGGGTTCGTTTTCGGATGTATTAATTAGGTTGTGGTTAGTTCCGGCAGGCACGATCAATACGTCATTAGCCTGAAACTGAGTTTCCTCACCATCCAAAATTGCCTTCCCTACCCCACTCTCAAAACGGAAAAACTGATCAACATCGTGGTGGACCTCCATGCCTATTTCCTCTTTTGGAAGAAGGCTCATCAGCACCAACTGTGCGTGAGTTCCCGTGAACAACACCTTCCGAAAATAATTATTTTCTAAAGTGTCCTTCTCAATATCTGTATGAAATCCTGCCATATATAGCTGATTATTGGTAATAAATTCATTGTATTACTTATCTTGGGATATGTCTTCTTCTGGGTTGACGCACGGTCGTATTCTGTTCCTTGGGTTTGCTATAGATAGGCATGCCTGGCAGGCCGGTAAGTCCCACAAGCTCAAGACCCTTTTCCTTCGCAGCCTGTTTGATGGCTGGCAAAGCTCCAATATCGGCATCGGTAAAGTGCATTAAGATTATGTCTCCCCCGGTCATCTTTGGAACAATATAATCAACTACGTCCTCTGTCGAGTAACCTGAGAACACGCCTGGGCTGGCATAAGTCCAACCCATGATCGCTCTGTAGTCCAAGTTTCCAAGCTGGGTATAAAGCGCAGAGTCGTTTACCCCCTCGTTGGCAGGTGCCCTAAGAAGCTTGTTTTTAAACTCACCTCGATTAAGCTCGGCATAGGCACTCTCCCACAGTAAAACCTGCTTTTTGATATCAACATTCTTGTCACTAAGGTAGCTATGGTCCCAGGTGTGGTTGTAGATCTCAAAACCATTATCTATAGCCTGAGCGTACATCTCACGATCCCTGGAAAGACATGAGCCAACTATGAACAATGAAGCCGGTGTTCCCTCGAGTGCCTCAAGTGCACCAGTCACCTTCTCGGCATACCAGCCGTCATCGATCGTGATAGCCACCTTGTTCGAGTCTCTGTCCCCGTGGCTAATATATGGGACCAGGCTCCTCATGGATTCTGGGGTTATCAGCCCCACACCCGAGAAGAATCCGAGCTTGAGAAAATCACGTCTAGAGATGCCTGGCTTGCCTTGTTCTTGTTCTGACATAATATACACATTATACGTGCCTGGTTCTGGTTTGACAAGAAGCCTATAATGTGGTAACATTCCCCACTATGATACAAAGACTAATTTTAGCCTCATTCATGGGACTTTTCGCCTTAGGCATTACTGTTGATGTGCCTGAGCTTCCTGTAGCCCAATACTCACCCCTGGCCTTAATTCCTATGGTATTTGAGTCCAAACCTCAGGAGACCATTCTTGCCCAAAGAGAATTTTCTATGGATTACCGTTACCCGGTTGAATCCGTAAGCAAGATCTTCAAAGACAATATTCTTCTCAACATTGCCTATCTTGATGGTAGAGTAAGTTCTGCCTCGGATATCAAGTGGGATGAGATCCAGAAACCTTTCCTTTCAAGCTTTACCCTTAAACCCGGGGAAGCCTTTGCCTACCATGATCAAGTTTATTCTGAGTTCAAGGATAAGGTTGTCGTGACCACAAATTCCAGATTCAACAAAAGTGACGGCTACAAGACCGATGGCTATCTCTACGGAGATGGTGTCTGTCAACTTGCCTCACTCCTTTCCTGGGTTGCCAAAGACGCCAACCTTGACGTCAAGGCTCCCACAAACCATGACTTTGCTGCCATTCCTGAAGTGCCTAAATCTCAAGGTGTGTCTATCTACTATGACCCTAATGACAAGGCTCACAGTAACAGGTCTAACCTCTACATCACCAACAACACCACTCAAGATGTTAGCTTTGTCTTTGAATACAAAGACGGCAAGCTCACCATCAAGGCCGTTGTTGCCGGGTAATTTAATTGTGATAAATCTTGCCAAGTAGGCCAAAAGACTATACAGTGAAAGTATGGATCAACCATATCTTTTGGATATAGAAAATGTCACCAAAACCTTTGGCTCTCTCAAGGCTCTGGATGCGGTTACCCTTAAAGTAAAGAAGGGAGAGATATTCGCCCTAATCGGTCCCAACGGTTCAGGCAAGACCACTCTCATAAACACCATCGTTGGGTTGCTCAAAGCGGACTCCGGGAAAGTAAAGATCGCTGGAGTTGATATTGACCAAAAACCGATCGTCGCCAAGGCACTTCTGGGCTATGTCCCCGACAACCCTGCCAACTACCCATTTCTTACCGGGATCGAATTCCTCTATCTTACCGGGAGGTTAAAACATCTATCTCAATCGGATATCAAAAAACAAGTTGCCGACCTCGAAAAACTTTTTCCCATCGAGGACGTCCTTCCTACCCCCATGTCGGGATACTCCCGAGGAAGTCTTCAGAAGATCGCTTTCTTGGCCTCTCTGCTCGGAGAGCCCAAACTATTACTCATCGATGAGCCGGTGGTCGGGCTTGACCCGTTAAGCATCAAGATATTTGGTAAAAAATTAAAACAATTTACCGCATCCGGTGGCTCTGTTTTCCTCTCTACTCACACTCTTAACTTTGCTCATAAATATGCCGACACCGTGGGCATTATGTATCTTGGAAAAATGGTGAAGGAGATCAAAGATCCACAAAAAATCGATCTTGAAAAAACCTACGAAAAGGAGGTTCACGATTCATATGAGTAGCCCGATGATCGACCTTATTAAGATCGACATATCATCATCCAAACGTTGGTTTGAAAAAGAGACTATCTGGAAGACTCTCATCGCCCTGACCTTTACGGGGGTGATAGTAGGAGTCGGATTGCTCATATATTACTTTTCCACCTTCTACTTCAAATACCTTCTTGAATTTGAACTTTACGGTGAGCTGACCGCAGGCTACATTCTCAGGGCAGTTATTCTCATTCTTGCTTGGATAGGCATTCTAAGCTCCTTCATCAGCACCTTAAGCTTCCTACTTTCCCCAAACAAATCAACGGATTTTTTGGTAACGCTTCCCTATGATCCACTAAATATCATTGGTTGGCAAACAATAAAAACATTTCTTCTCAACTTTTCGCTTTTTCTGATCACCATTCTTCCTATCACATTGGCATATTATTCCGGAAAGAATATTGGCGTTGTCGACATTGCGCTAAGATCGGTCTCCGTCCTTCTGATCCTCTCCCTTCTGGTCGAGTCGCTCGGATCTTCATTCGCCTACCTTATCGCCAACCGTTTAAAAAGGAAGGATGGGATCATTTACATTATTCTTACCTCCTTGGTGGCAGTTCTGGGTACGGCATTTGTATTCAATATGATCTTTCCTCAAAGCTTATCCCTCCTTGAAGAAATCCCAATAGAAAACTTCACCGGCGTCTTTTACTCTCTGCCTTTGATCAAGTATTGCTTCATTGCCAACTCTCTGGCAGGTATGCTTGAGGTGGGGGTCAGACAGTCATTTCTGCTGATGTCCCTGATTACCTCTGCGTTACTGGTGATCTCTCTCCTCATACAGAAAACTCTTTTCTTGTCCAATTGGCAACAAGTTAGACTTGATCTACATCTTCCAAGGGCTCTTACAGCTCCCAACAATATACAAAATCTTGGACTGGTCAAAAAAGATCTTTTGTCGATTGCTCGAGTTCCCAAAGAATTCAGCTATGGCATCTTCCTTTTTCTTATGCTTCTTGCATTTCTCGGTCTTTTTGCCAGGGGAATAGAGGTAAATAGGATCCCCACCCGCTTTGTCAGTTCGGCAGTGGTCTTTTCCTGGTTTTGGTTGATCTTTTACTCGGGGACTTACATCATCCGTCTGGTATTTCCTCTTATGGCTAGAGAAGGCCGTACCCGCTGGTGGCTATTCACACTTCCACAAAAACCGATCCATTTAGTCACCTCCAAAGCGGTTACCGGACTATTGATTTCCTCCCCTCTCATCTTGGTGGCCATTCTCGAATGGATTATCAGCCCGACCGGTTCTCGCAGCCCTCATCTGCTAGTCTCCGGGATATTCGTCATCATTTGGCTATCAATCGCCCTTTCACTCATCGGCATGATCAGACCAGACTACTCGACCGGAGATGACCCGGAGAAAGTCTCTACCGGACTTGCCGGTCTCTCTGCCCTCACCGTAGTAGTCATCGCTGGCATATCCTTAAGTTTCCTCATCAATCTGTCTACTCTGGGTACGATTACTGTTCCTGACTCCCTCAGCCTCCTCTTTCTGGGAGGAGTTGTCACCATCATTCCGATATTTCTAATTTCCCTAAGGTCTACGGATAAACATACCGTCGAGGTCTAATAAAAGTTGCTTTTATTACAAATAAGTGTATAGAATTGGATTATATGAACAAAACAAAGTTCATTATCCTTCTCGCCATATTCTCAGGCGCTCTTCTTTCCGGTTGTTTGCAATCTGGACAAGCGGACATCAGATCAAAAGCAGCTCCCAAATCCTCATCCCAAGAAATAGTCTTCGAAGATACTGCTACTCTAGGTGATGAGATCTCCATAGAATTTCGGCTTCGGGACTATAAGAATGCCCCTGTAAATTACAACTCACTCGAAGAGCTGGAAGCCTCTCTTATCAATCTCTCCGGAAAAGCCAGATTCAAGGTTAAAGAGTTCAGTAACATCGATGAGGCTAACGGTTCAAAAGCCGTAGAGGGAATGACCTTCTATTACTCAGTCTTCGAATTTATCGGTGAGGAAAACAATCCCTCAGGTTCCAGTATCAACCCCTCTACAATCCAACAAACCGGTTGGGATCCTGCTCCGCAGTTAGTCTTGGTCATAGATGGAAAAAGTTTCTACCAAAACTCCTACCGGGGAGAGATCAGCCGTACCAAAAAAATTGATATCGCTTATGGTACCGAAGTTACCCAAAAAAACTGGATTACGGATATCGCCACTTGGATCCAGGATAAAAATATTAAACCGACTCTGGCGCTCAAGTACATCAATCCTCAAGGAGAAACAAAATACATCCGTATCGATTATTAACCCACAAATAAAGAGGCCCAGCGTTAACAAGTCCACTGGACCTCATATTCCAAATTCCTCGTCACCATATACCGATTACATGGCAGATATCTTCGGCGCCTCATGTACGGTCAGGTCACTTGTCTCCTGGTTTTCATGGAGAGCAGTACATTATTCCGGAATAAGAAAATATCCCTAAGCTGTACTGCCACTGATAAATGTGCGAAGATGCTAAAGGAGGCATTTTAACACTCCTTTTTGTGGGATTAATTACACACTACACTTACCGTCTTTATCTGTCAAGTTCACTTCATGAGCACAGATGTGATAGACTTTGGCACCTATCAACTGAGAAAATACGCCCATGGAAAGAAGCCATTCGATCGGACTAAAAGAAGCCTATCAGTTCTCCGGAAGAGGAGAAGTGTACTCATTCACGGTTGTTTATGATGCTCCTACGGGATTTGAAAAATTTACTCCCTATATCGTTGCCCTGGTCAAACTTGAAGAGGGGATCCTTATCACTGCTCAATTGACCGACGTAGATATTAAGGATGTTTATATCGGCATGCCTGTAGAAATGGTTACCAGAAAACTAAAGGACAATGGCGACACGGGAGTGATCGTCTACGGTTATAAGTTCAGACCTCCCTTAATACCTGATATCAGTATTCGCAGAGGATCGTAATAATCTATTCTTCTTTTGCTCTCATCAAGTTTCTCTATACTCGGATATTTATCACCTTTGGTGGTTATTTTGTATATCATCAGGTTCAGATCTCTGTCGATCTCCTGGTATTCGGCAAAACCCCACTTGTCTGTTAACCCCTCCAAGATGTAATCGTTCTTGTACGACAGTGAAATTGGGTGAAGATATGGTCCACTGAAAAGCCCATAAGGCTCACTTAAAGCATGTCCGGTAACGAACACATTTCTTTTGTTATTTATATAACTTACTATCAGATTCCCTGCCTCCTCGATACTCCAACCGGGCTCATCTACATATATGGTTTCACCAAAGTAGTTCCCTTCTGTATACGGGCGGGAAAAATGACTATCGATTAATAGTCCTCCTCCGGGAAGCGTACTAACCTTTTCGGACATCAACTGATAAGGGATGCCGCTCCTTAAAAATAGAAGCGCTGGCAAAGATATGACCAATATCAATAGAAAGACTAACTTAAAGCTCCATTTATTCAATATCGCAGCTGCAAAAAAAGCCAGGCCAAAACTGGCAATTAACGCGTGTCTACCATAAAGCAAACTATCCCACCACTGATTGGCAATTAGCGAAGGACCAAGCCACAAGAGACCAAGGACAAATAGTTTTTTACTCGTCTTCCACTGTTTCAACAAAGACAGAAATCCAAGGATGACCAGAGGCGAAGTATTGTTGTACAAGAGCGGTACGATCCAATTCCTCAAATACCTCACTATAGTTTCAATATCAAATGAAAACCAAGCGTGCTCTCCAAATTTGGCTGCATACAACCAATAGAATCCTTGTTGAATATTAGTACCCAGTGAATATGAAAGAAAAAACGCGTTAATAATACTGGCGGTCAATATACTAAGTACACCGACGATCATTACCTTCCAAAAACGCTCCTTGCTCCATATCCAGGCAAGATAGATAAAAAATGGTATCCAGATCAATACCACCGTATGGGTAAGAAATGCCATTATCCAAAAAACCGAAACTAGTAATAGATGCCAACCATTTCCCGTCTTTTGGGTATATCTGCTTAAGAAAAATAAGCTAGCAAAGAAAAAGAACAAATATGTCGTTTCCATCGTCACCGTCCCATTCACGATCCAGAATATCGGCAGTACACTGATCAAGATCATTGCTCTTCTGGCGGTTTTAACGTCGGTTAACCTGAGTATTACCTCACCGAAGGAATACACACTCAATAGAGCCAAGCAAACCTGCAGAACCAAGATTACCGGCAGAGGATCTGCCTCTAACCTTTGAAAAAAATTGGATATAACCCAATTATGCACAACATACCCGAGGTGTAATGGAGGGTGACCTCCTATGATCGCAGAAAATAAACTAGGTTCAGCCCAGCGTCTCAGGTACTCCCCGGAATCAAAAAACACCTCTCCCCAGTTCAAAAACCACAACCTGGAAATCAAAAAAAGTATCGCTCCCATTTAAACTTATTGTACAAGACAAAGATTGGTATAATAATACTCACAAATTCAAAGGCATTTAAGCTCGGATATCACCGGGCGAGCCAAGAGAAGAACCCGGGGTGACCTGGGGGTAGAACTCTTCGGGATGGCCCGTAACAGCCTCCAATCAAGTTAAATATTAGATGGTACCGCCCAGGCAAAGTCCGGGGCTCTAATCCCGCAAAAGAGCTATACTGGCTCTAAAGCTGGGATTTTTTATATATATGGATACAAAAAAACAAACCATCAAACCATTAAGTCAAAACTATTCTCCCTCAGCGGTTGAGGAAGAAGTCCTTGAGGTTTGGCGCAAAGACAAAACATTTGAAAAATCGATCGAGCAAAGAAGTCAAAGTAACTCCTACAGATTTTATGATGGTCCACCGTTTGTCACCGGTAAACCTCACTATGGCCACCTTCTGGGATCGATAGTCAAAGACGTCATTCCGCGTTTCCAAACCATGAAGGGTAAGAGGGTGGAGCGCGTCTGGGGATGGGACTGTCATGGGCTTCCCGCCGAAAACAAGGTAGAAAAAGAACTCGGATTAAATTCGAAAAAAGAGATTGAGGATCTGGGTATCGATAAATTTGTTTCTGCCTGTAAAACCTACGTCAGTAACGTTTCGGCAGAATGGGAATGGTACATCGACCACATCGGTCGCTGGGTGGACTTCAAAAATTCCTACAGAACAATGGATATCTCTTACATGGAATCAGTCCTTTGGGTATTCAAAGAACTTCATGACAAGGGCGTCATCTACAAGGGGAAAAGAGTTTCTCTATTTTGTCCCAGATGTTCAACTCCCATCAGCAACTTTGAAGTTGCAATGGATAATTCATACAAAGACGTTACCGACCCGTCGGTCTTCATCAAGTTTAAGATGAAAAATGAGAAGGATACCTACCTTCTCGCTTGGACTACTACTCCCTGGACCCTCCCCAGTAACTATGCCCTGGGAGTATCCGCTGATAGTGATTATGTTCAAGTGATTCATCAGGACGTCACCCTTACACTTGCCAAAGACAGACTGGAGTCAGTCCTGGGTAGTGATTACGAAGTGGTCAGGGAGCTCAAAGGGAAGGAACTTGAGGGGAAAGAATACGAACCACTCTACAGCTACTATCCAGCAAGTGACAACGATCATCGTGTATACACGGCCGATTTTGTCTCCATGGAAGACGGTACCGGGATTGTCCATATAGCTCCCGGATTCGGTGAAGACGATACGCAGCTTGGCAAGAACAAAAATCTATCCATGGCTGAATCGGTCGATGACACTGGCAAAATGGATCCATTGGTTGAGGTAGCCCAGGGGAAATATTTCAAAGCATCGGACAAGCTCATCATCGCCGACCTTCAAGAAAGGGGATTATTGCTAAAGAGTACAACTATTACTCATAGTTATCCACACTGCCACAGATGTGAAACTCCATTACTCTATAAATCACAAACAGCTTGGTACATCGACATTCAAAGCATCAAAAAACAACTTAAGGATACTAATCAAGACATCAACTGGGTTCCTGAGTTCTTTAAGCACGGTCGTTTTGAACTCGGAATAGACTCGGCTCCCGATTGGTGTATATCAAGAACCAGATACTGGGGAACTCCTATTCCGGTCTGGGAGTGTGAATGCGGTGAGCGGATTGTCGTTGGATCTATTGAAGAAATTGAAAAACTTTCGGGAAAGAAAATTACCGATCTACACCGTCCAGACATTGACCAGGTGACACTCAAATGTCCAAAATGCGCTAGTCAGGCAAAAAGGGTTCCTGAGGTTTTGGATAGCTGGGTGGAGGCTGCTTCTATGCCTTATGCTCAGGTCCATTTTCCTTTTGAAAATGAACAGAAATTTAAAGAAAGTTTTCCGGCCGACTTTATTACCGAATACACCGGTCAGCTAAGGGCTTGGTTCTATGTCACCCACGTTATCTCAAATCTCCTATATGGCTCCATCGCCTTCAAAAACGTAATTGTTACCGGAGTTATCCAAGGCAACGACGGCCGGAAGATGAGTAAGAACTACGGGAACTACCCCGACCCGAAAGAAGCTATCGGGAAATATGGCGCAGATTCATTAAGGCTATATCTCATGGGCTCTCCGATCGTCTTGGGTCAGGACATAGCCATTTCCGAATCCGACTGGGCTAACGAGTTGAAAACGACCCTAATGCTACTTTGGAACTCATACAAATACTTTGCCACCTATGCCAATCTTGAAGACTGGGAGTTTAAAGTCGAATTTAAAACCCGTCCGACTGCTCTCGATGCATGGGTATTAACAAGACTCGATCAAACGGTCATCGACATAAACGAGTCTCTCTCTTCATATCAAGTTCCCAAATCGGTAGCCTCTCTCAAGTCATTCGTAGACGATCTCTCCACTTGGTTCATCAGAAGATCGCGCGACAGAGTTGGTCCGGGAGCTGAAAATCTGGAGGATAAAGAGCTGGCGTACACCACCATGGCGACGATCTTCAGAATATTCCTCAAGGTTAGTGCGCCAATAATTCCATTTATGTCCGAATATCTCTATCGTCACCTCACTGGAGAAGACTCGGTTCACCTGACCGATTGGCCGGACGTTACCGATAGAAGTGTGATTGATACAGGACTACTGGTCAAGATGTCACAAGTGAGAAAGATTGCCGAGATGGGTAACTCATCCAGAAAATCTCTAGGAATCGCAACGAAACAACCACTTTCATCGATCAGAGTTTTTGGGAATTTTGAAACCCTCAAAGAGGAAACAGAGCTTCTTCAGCTGATAAAAGATGAGCTGAATGTTGAAGAGGTAATTTTGGAAGAGTCTAAAGAAGCTAAAGTAGAGTTCGATACTCAACTGACCGATCACCTAAGATCAAAGGGAAGATCCAGAGAGCTCGTCAGAGAAATTCAAGAAGCCAGAAAGACTCTAGAGTGTCGACTGAACGAAAGAATTGATCTTCAGCTACCAGAATGGCCGGAAGAATTCGCAGAAGAAATAAAAAGAAAAACCTTGGTTGATCACCTGACAAAAGGTGATGTGCTCAAAGTTATTCGCCACCAATGAAGCCCAGAAAAGGCTCAATAATATTTGCGCTTCTACTGGTCCAGATTCTAGGTTTGGTGACGATCTGGAGTACAACGCCCGAGCTATTCCTTAGTCAATTTGCCTTCTTCGTCGCCGGCATTATCATCATTTTTCTTCTCTCACAACTTGATATCAATTTACTATTCAGTACCTCCGGGATTCTCTACATTGTCTCGATTCTGCTGATCTTGCTTACCGCCCTCATTGGAAGGAACGTCCGTGGATCGATAAGGTGGATTGATCTTGGTTTTTTCAACCTTCAAACCTCGGAAATCATCAAGCCACTACTGGCTGTTTTTTACTCCCAGTATCTCTCAAGAAACGATCTCCGTACTCGACAAAGTTTTGCCATATTTTTGGGATTGGCGATGATCCCGGTGATTTTGGTTGCCAGGCAACCCGATCTTGGTTCGGCCCTAACGCTCCTATTTCTACCCCTGGCACTACTGGCGGTCACGGGTCATCTCAAGCGTCTTTTGATAATCGGCACTGTTTTCTTGGCCGTATTCCTTCCTTTCGAAGCTCGGATCCTAAAGCCGTATCAAAGACAACGCCTCGAGAGTTTCATCAATCCCTACAAAGATCCCAAAGGTGCAGGCTACAACGTTATTCAGGCAACAATCGCTATCGGCTCGGGTGGCTTGTGGGGAAAAGGCGTTCGCCTGGGAACTCAATCTCAGCTCAACTACCTGCCGGAGCGTCATACCGACTTTGTCTTCGCCTCTTTTGCTGAAGAATTCGGCTTTTTGGGGATTACCGTTGTCTTTTCTGTTTACTTCTTCCTATTCTCTAAATTCCTCAAAATAGCCGGGCTTCTCAGGCAGAAAAACTACTCCCTTCTTTCTTTATCGGTCTTTTTCATCTTTGTTTTCCAAACCGTGGTCAATATTGGCATGAATCTGGGCGTTATGCCTGTGACAGGAATCACTTTACCTATTTTTTCCTACGGAGGTAGTTCGCTTCTCAGCTTTGCCATCCTCATTGGTCTGGAGCTCAGGCTCCTTGATTTAATGACCCCTTTTGAGATATAATTGCGCCCATGACAAACAAAGAATTACATGCCGTCATTCAACTTGGCTCAAAACAATACTTGGTCAGGGTTGGTGACAAGATCATCAGCGAGAAAATTGAGCTCAAAGAAGGCGAAAAACTCACTGTAAAAGACGTCCTTCTTCTAAGTGACGGAGAAAAAACTCAAGTAGGAGCCCCTTTTGTAGCGGGCGCCTCCGTTGACCTTTCTTTCGAAGGTACGGATAAAGGAGAAAAGATCAGAGTTGCCAAGTTTAAAGCCAAATCCCGTTACCGCAGGGTCATGGGTCACAGACAATTTCAAAGCCACTTCACCGTCAAGGCCATCAATATATAAAGTAAATGCGCTTCATCCTGTTCGTTGGCTCCGGCAACACACTAGCCGGTCCGGAGATTTCCGTTAGGATTCCTGGTAGTTCTCAGGTATCTGAATTTGTGTATTCATTTGACGCCGGTGACAAAGAAGAAGCTATTAAGCTGGCATCCTCCTTGGGATCAAGCCTCAAAATTGCTGAAGAGTTGGAAACTAAGGATACCGGTGCCAAGAACCTCAGCTCCCTCATCACTCAAAAAGAATTTTCGATCACCGACCTCAACGAACTTTCAAGATCATATGATCTTTGCGAGGCGGTTAAGGACATCTTGGGAAAAGTCAGGTTCGTTGTTCCCAAGAACGAATTCGGCCTGTCACCGGTGATCATTGTCAAAAATAAAATTGACGAACTCTTGGTCGATCAAAAAGACAAAAAGATCTACCGCACCGTTTGGGTCCATGATTTTGAACATTGGATCAAAAAGGACCGCGAAATGCCTTTTGTGAACGCTAAAGCCGGCATGCTCCCCCCCAAAATTGCCAGAAGCATGGTCAACCTAATCCCGGGTGATACACAGGGAAAACTCCTGGTCGACCCATTCTGCGGGTCCGGCAGAATCCTGGTAGAAGCGTCGGAGCTTGGTTACAGGGTTGCCGGGCTTGATGCTTCAGCATCTCAGGTGTCGGATTCGCAAGCTAACCTCAAGCACCTTGGGATCGAAGGAGAAATCTTCGTCTACGACGCTACCCATCTTAGTAAAAAGTTCACCGATATCGACGCCATCGTTACTGAACCTTTTCTGGGCAAACCCAACCTCCGTCCCGATCAGGTAGATTACGCCGTCAAAGGCCTGGAAAAGCTCTATCTTGGGTGTCTCAAAGACTGGCATAAAGCTCTCAAAAGTGGGGGATACATCATCATGGTTTTCCCGATCCTAACCGGTGCTCGAAAGGAATACCACACCAGCCGTATCATTGACTCCGTGAAAAATCTAAGTTACAATCTGCTAGCGCGCGTGGTATATTCCCGCCCAGAAGCAGGTATCAAGCGTGAAATAATTACCTTACAGAAATAAAAATATATGGCACACGTCAAATCCGGTGGAGCAACCAGACAACATGCTCAACGTCCAGGTAAAAGACTGGGAGTTAAGATTTATGGTGGACAGGAAGTAAAAACCGGTCAGATCATAGTTCGTCAACGCGGAGCTCAATTCCATTCGGGTGAAAACACCTCTCTCGGAAGAGATTTCTCCTTGTATGCTACCTCTCCTGGTAAAGTCAATTTCAAGAAAAACAAGGGCATTAATTTCGTCGAAGTAGTAGCAAAATAAATGGATAACGGGCAGATCACTCTTCTACCGATTGATCAACTTCAGCCCAATCCGCTCCAGCCAAGAGGTGTCATTACCCCAGAGTCGCTCTCCGAACTCATAGATTCCATAAAGACCCACGGTATCATCCAGCCTCTTGTAGTCGCTCACACACCCGCCGGCTTTCAGATCATTGCTGGTGAGCGTAGATGGCGCGCATCGCGCCTTATTGGCCTTAAGGAGGTTCCAGTTAGGATCATCGAGACCACACCACAAGGAATGCTCGAGATGGCTATCGTCGAGAACGTTCAAAGAACTGATCTCAACCCTATCGACAGGGCAAACTCTTTTGAGAGGCTAATTCAAGAATTCCGCCTATCAAACTCCGATATTTGTACACGGATCGGCAAAAGCCCTGCCTATGTCAGTAACACCTTACGCTTGTTGGAGCTCCCCGACGCTCTTAAGGATGGCCTAATCTCAGGCGTCATCACTGAGGGTCATGCCAGAGCACTTGCCGCTATTCCCGACAAGCAACAAATGATCGAAGCTTACAAGATCATTCTTCGTGAGGGAGCATCTGTGAGAAGGGCCGAAGAACTTGCCCGCAGATTCAAGAAAACCATGCATAAATCCAAGCCAAGCGATGGTTTTGACACTGAAACCGTTAACGAATTCATCGATAATATGGCCTCGGACCTCCAGAAATCTATCGGTGAGAATGCTCATGTAAAAATGCGCCGCTCTCGTATTGAAACCGCCATCCATATCGTTTTAAAGGGAAATCCTCAAGAAACAGAAAGCCAAATTCAAAAGATCCACGACGCGCTGGTTGGTAATTCACCTTCACAACCAGTTGAGCAACTTGTTCCCGAGGTAACCGTTGAAGAAAAAGACGTTGATACACCTCCTGAGGATAAGGAAACGGAAACAACATACTCAAATCCCTTCGAGCCCATTTTCGACAAGGCTACAGAAATAGGCCAGGATACCGTTCCCACCGACCCTGATAACTTTCCCGACTACTAACCCTTATTTTGCAAGCAACGGATTGGAAATTACTCCGACTACAGGAGCAGGCCAGTATCTAAAAAATACCCTTCCCACTATATTCTGATATGGTACAGGACCCCAATCTCTACTGTCTGATGAGTGATCACGGTTATCACCAAAGGCCATAATAGAACCTTCGGGGACCACAAAAGGAACATTCTCATGTAAAAATTGACCCGGACTGGTCGTATATTCCTGTGGCAGGTAGAATTCATTAAGCGGCTCTCCATTCACGACTACATGTCCTCCCTTGATCATTACGGTTTGGCCTGGTGTGGCTATCACGCGCTTAATAAAGTCAAAATTTTCATTAACTGGGGCTTTGAACACAATAACGTCTCCGTACTTGGGGAGCCTGGCCTTGTAAGTCACTTTGTCGGTCAATAGGTACTCCTGGTCCTTAAAGGTTGGGAACATAGAACTCCCCTTCACCTGGTGAGGTTGCATCAAAAATAGGTAGACGACCACAAAAACCGAAGCGGAGATCACAAATGCCTCGATAAACTCATACAAGATGCGAACAATTTTCTTAAGGAAATTCACAATTTAGTTTAGATTGTCTTGTATAATAATTCAAGCCTGGACTCGTAGCTCAGCTGGCTAGAGCGCTGCATTCACATTGCAGAGGTCGAAGGTTCAAGTCCTTCCGGGTCCACAAGAACATGTAATTTGTATAACACATCAGGCACTCTATTTGTAAGCCATAAAATTTCTCTCCAGAAAACTGACACATGCCCCCTGATTTTTAAATGAGGGGACTAACCGGCTCCACTCATTTTTAAGACATTGGCTTTTAAAGAAAGGGACTACCCTTCCTTTTAGCACTTTGTATTCATCGATTTGGGTAGCATCTTTTAGATCACCGGAAACTGATGACCACTGAGCAACTTCATCAATAGTTCCCAGGTGCAAAGTATACAAACCAGGATCATTCTCTGAATGAACTCGGACTACTAATTCTTTTCCGTTATACCCTGGCAGCATAAACAGTTTGTCATTGTGGAAATATAAACCCAGTTCGCCGTCACATAGACCTCCAGTGTCACATACTTCCAACCTACCTGGTGAACGTAAAACTACCATAAACACTTTTCGATAAGTAGCATATTTATCTGAAGACAAAATTTGTATCTTTGATTTGTCCAATTCCAGAATATCAAATACTTTCTCTATTCCGACTCTGTCAGTTAATAGGTTAACGTGGTAAGGAGCAATATTAAATTGAGTCTGGAACCCACCAGCGGCACTTTGTGCTGTGACAGTCCCGTCACCGTCAGATAATTGAAAAGGATTCTCCTTTACAGGTTTTCCATCTATCCATAAACCCTTAAGTTCATCTGCCCTTGACCTTGGCTCAGCGTTAATTATCCACCTGGTTTGCTTTCCAGTCCCAATAATGGCAGACATAAAAGGATTAATGGTATCCACAGAATCATTCTTCTCTGACAAGTAAATATTCCGTTCAATAAGTTGATTTTGAGGTTTCAGAACACCATCAAAACTCAAAAAATCATAGGTCGGCATTAAATCCTTTATCAGAGGAGCCTGTCTTCTAATGGAATCTACCTTGTTTTCATTTGTTCCCCTGTTTATTTCGGAGGCTAGCTCAAGAGACGCTTTCTCCCACCAGACGTTCCCCCAGACCTCGGCACCTTCCCAGACACTATACGCATCCAATAAGCCTTGATGAGGTGATCCAGCTGTAATGATACGATCCAGCTTATCCACCCCGTGTTCTTGGGCATACATTCTTCCCACCAAACCTCCTGCACTGTGGCCGATAAGAATTACTTTTTGATTTGGTACTGTGTTGTCATCTATAAAGGTTTGAAGCTCATCGGATAAAGTACTCAGTGGCTTTCTCCAGTCATACGGGAAAACCAGTAAATCATCATTTGGTACGTATCCAATATTCTCTAACGATTTAAGCAAACTATCATAAATAGTCACAAATGGTGGAATCTCCCAATGAGACCCTGGCTGTCCAGACAGCATAGCTGGAACATCCCAACTGGTTCCTAGTCCAGGAACTAAGATAATCTTTGGGTTTGGAATAACAACAGACGCCTCTTCAATCCTAACAAAATCGACGTCCATTGAACTCCACCAGCCAAATGTGTTAGTAGTCTCAGAATTTCCTAACATTAGTGATTTAATTTTTATATTTGTATTTCCAGAAACAAAAAAAGGAAAAAGTTCATCATCTGAGTACAAACTGTATATTCCATCTTCAGAAACAGTAATCCTTATCTTGTGCGGTTCAAAATCATGAATTCCATATTGACGAATTAATCTTGGTATACCACAGAAATCCGAATTATTCTCGCAAAGACCAGTATATATTTGAAGGCCTTCTAAGTTTCCTTGCCATACATGAAACAAATAAGGAAGAGGAATTGTATGAAGCTGCCCATTTATATTGGGATCTTGAGATGAGAAAATAATTCCTGACCCGAAACCAGCAGAGCTATATTGGTATGATATATCCACAGAATAATCACCGTGATTTGGGAAAATGCTTCCTGTCGGTCTCACGTAAGGGAAACTTCTATCCCATAGGGCACTAATTAAATGTAATCTTCCTCCACTCACAGAAATGATACCCGAATTATAATACGAATCCCAAGCCTCGTTAAGTGAACTACCATTAAACTCATCAATAAAATTAGCGAATACAATATTCGCTGATAGAAACACAAGTATAATCAGAATACCTAGTACAGATAATATTTTCCTCATTGCTTCATTTAACATAATCCCCGCCAACAAATCAATATGAAAATTGCGGTATATCACAATCTTCCTGAAGGCGGAGCTAGAAGGGTATTGGGTCAGATTGAAGAATACTTCGAAAAAAATGATCACTCAATCAGCTTTTATTGCATCGGGGAAAAAATTTACTATCAACCTAAAAAGAGAATCACATCAACATTTATTAAGATCTCTCCCTGGAAGGGATTCATCTTAAGAAACTTCTGGATATTTTTTAAATTAGGTAAGATTCACAGTAAATTAGCAAACGAAATCGATAAAGAAAAATTTGATTTGGTCGTTGTACACCATGATTATCTAACAAAATCACCGTTTCTACTTAGATATTTAAAGACAAAAAGCCTATATTTTTGTCACGAGCCACAGAGAGAGTTTTACGAACATTGGTCGATCCATTCACCATCAATTAAACAAATGATAGCGAACATAATTAGATACCCCATAAAAATAATTGATGAAGGCAATGTTAAAAAAGCGAATATTATCATTGCAAACTCAAGATATTCTCAGAAAGTCATAAGGAAAATCTACGGAATGAAATCAACGCTCTTATATCCATCTGTCGACACGAAAAAATTTAAACCGACAATACAAAAAACAAACAGAATCCTTTTTGTTGGAAGCATTAACAAAATAAAAGACCCATACTTTGTTCTTGAAGCAGTATTACCCTTATTAGGTAAATATACTTTGCTTATCATCGGGTCGGGAAAATCTTACGAAATTAAAAAATTAATGATTTTAGCTGGTAATAAAACTAAATATATCAAGATGGTTAACAATATTTCCGACCAAGAACTTATAAACTACTATAGTTCATCAATAGTACTCTGTATCGGAGCACATTATGAACCTTTTGGTCTTACTTCAATAGAGGCTCAAGCATGCGGGACCCCAGTTGTGGCAGTGAAAGAGGGGGGGGTGTCAGAAACCATAATTAACGGTAAGACAGGCTATCTAACAAGCAGGAGCACCGGCGAATTCAAGGAATACGTCAGTAAGCTACTAAAAATAAAATCATGCCAGGAGTGCGTGCGGAACTCGAGTTTATGGAATGCCGAAAACTGGGAGAGAAAATTCGCCAATATCGTTGAAAAAACATGAAAATCTCAATCGTCAGAGGAGCATTCTTAAACCCCTATGAGCTCCAAAACTATACTCCCCTCAAGGATGATTTCGATATACAAGCAATTTCTTCGCATCATCCTATTTCATCAAGATTAAACATTCCTGTAAAAAAACTTTGGGCTCCAACTGACTTACCGGATTTTCCATTCAAGTATCCAATTCTTAACAGAATATTCACTGACGCACACCAGTTATTTGGCCTTGAAAAAGTTATCAAAGGAAGTGATATCGTCCACGTGGCAGAAACATATTATGGATATACCCATCAAGCCATCATGGCCAAGAGAAGAGGACACGTTAGAAAAGTAATCAGTACGGTATGGGAGACCATACCCAACAATAATGAGGGCACAAAAGGGAGAAAGAGGTATAAGCAATATGCCTATGAAAATATCGATAAATTCATCACGGTTACGAATAAAGCCAGGCTAGCTCTGATCAAAGAAGGTGTTAACGACAATAAAATCGAGGTGGTCAAATTAGGTATTGATCTAAATAAATTCAAACCGGATCACACTCAGAAAAAAAGCAAAAATATTCGAATTTTATGTGTTGCCAGACTAGTTCCGGAAAAAGGTGTTGAGGATCTACTAGAGGCATTTATCAAAATTCTCCAGAAAAATAACAAGGTGTGGTTAACGTTTGTAGGAGATGGTCCTTTGAAAAAGGATTTACAAGGATACAAAAATGTTACTGTAAAAAAAGTACCATACAGCAAGATCCATAACGAATATCAATCAGCCGACATTTTTGTTCTTCCAAGTAGAAAGACGAAAACCTGGGAAGAACAATATGGCATGTCACTCATTGAAGCCATGGCTTCAGGACTTCCGATTATCACCTCAGACGCGGGAGGCACTACCGAAACTTGCGGCTCTTCCGCCATATATATCAAGCCCGGGAATGTCATCGCCCTGAAGAAGAATCTTGAATATCTCATCAACAACCAGGACATCAGGAAAAGTATGGGAAGAGCTTCCCGGGTTCTTGCCGAAAAAGAGTATGACTGTACAAAAGTCGCCAAGAGAATAGGGGAGATATACAGAAGTTTATGCTATCGATAAGACAGTGAAGCAAGAGGATGAAACCTATCCTTCACAAAGTGATAAATAAATCTGAGGATATAAATTGGATGCTTAAGGTAATCGATAATATGGCGTCTTCTCTGTAGTGACTTAAACATCATAATAATTTTGTACAACTCCTCTCTTGTTAGTGTTTCTGACAATATTATCGCTTGTTCATGATTCTCCAGGAACTCAACATTTAATCTACTCCAATCCATTTTCTCGCTTACCAACCCTCTTTCTTTGGCGTATTGCCAAATAGGGGTTCCCGGCAGTGGTGTCAGGACATAAATTCCGAAACCACGCAATTTACTATCCTTAATAAATTTGAAGGTTTGCATGATCTCTTCGCGGGTTTCGTTTGGTGAACCGATAATAAAAGATGCGCTTGGCTCAATACCGTATTTCTTGAATATCCGGATCGCCCTCATGTGGTCTTTGATATTGATCGTGTGTCCTTTAAGATAGTTTAGAATTCTTGGATTTCCCGATTCGAGTCCCATTGATACCCCCTTCACATTCAGCTTTTTTAATAATCTAGCCATGCTTTCATCGATCAAATTTGATCGAACGGCACAGCTAAATGAGATTTTCCCCAAGAGATTTTCTTTGCGCAGAAGTGAAACGATTTCCTTGATTCTATCCTTGCTGACAATAAATAGATCGTCCCAGAAATCTATTTCCCTAACACCGTGTTTTTCGTACAGATACTTGATCTCGTCAACGACGTATTTTGCCGAAAAGAATCTGGTACTATTCCAGAAACGAGAGGAGGCGCAAAAAACACATCTGTACGGACATCCACGGGAAGAAAATACATGAGTACACTTTTCAATTTTCATTAGGTCTCTCGCCGGATTTGGTATTGAATCCATGAGTGCCACTGGTGACCGTTTTTCGGTCTGGACTAATTTCTTCCCGTCCCAGAAGGCTAATCCCTTCAATTTTTTCAAGTCCGCTTTCACAAAACGCCCCTTCTTCATGTATATAGCGAATAGTTCCTTAATCGCCTCCTCACCCTCTCCGATCACTGCCACATCCATATCTCTTGTCAGAGTCTCGGGTAATACCGTGATGTGTGTTCCTCCTATCAGAACGGGAAGTTTTCTTTTCTTGGCAATTTTTGCGTATTCTATCGCCAGATTATAATTTTGGGACACGCAGGTAATCCCTACAATATCCGGTTTAT
>CAZIPD010000003.1:17957-40507 GCA_964541175.1 uncultured Pseudomonadales bacterium | reverse complement strand
ATCTTCTTGCCTAATGACTTTTTGAGAGTGTGGTTCGACAATGTCATATTTCTCGTCCTCAACCACGGCCTTCATGAACTTATCTGTAGCTGCCACGGAAATATTAAAGTTAGTGATCCCCCCATCAAGCTTGCATGTGATGAATTCCCTAATGTCCGGATGATCAACTCTCAATATGCCCATGTTTGCCCCTCTCCTTGTCCCTCCTTGTTTGATCTGTTGTGTTGCCTCGTTGTATATCTTCATAAAACTAACAGGCCCCGAAGCCACTCCTCGACTTCTTCTTACCATCGCCCCTTTTTGTCTCAGCCTGGTGAACGAGAATCCTGTCCCTCCTCCGGATTGGTGGATTATTGCTTGGTGTTTTAGCGTCTCAAATATTCCTTCAACGGAATCCTCTACCGGTAATACAAAACATGCTGAATACTGTAATCCGTTTTCTTTACCCGCATTCATCAAAGTCGGTGAATTGGGAAGAAACTTTTTGGAAAGCATCATCCTGTAGAACCTCTTCGCACTTTCCAGTACTTGTTCCTTATCTGCTCCCCACCTGACCTCTGCTGCTGCCACGGACCATGCCACTCTCCAAACCAGCTCGTCTGGAGTCTCAATTACCTCCGAGTCTCCATCCTTATCCAAATACCTCTCCCTTAAAACCTTGATCGCTTGTTCGGACCAATCACCCTCCTCCAGATCATTGGGCATTTTTGGCCTTTCCCCTAACTTACCGTCGATACCCGCCATTACCTGCTCGTAATTTTCTTCTCCGGTTTCCTTTTGAGATTTCATACTTTTATAAATTGATTGTGATACAGCCATTTTTTTATTTGATTATTAATTTATTGGGCTCCAATGAATAAACGGAACTGGTTAGCATCGTTAAACTCCATATAAACGCTGGCAAATCTCATGTAAGCCAACTCATCCAGCTTCTTCAACCTGTTAAGGACCATCTTCCCTATATCCGATGACTTTATCCGTGTAGTCCGTCGCTTAAGAAGTTTCATCTCGATCTCATCCACCAAATTTTCGATTTTCTCTTCACTCACCGCCCTTTTGTAGCAAGCCTTCTTTACACCCTTTATTAATTTCTCCCTGTCATAATCTTCCAACCTACCGCCTTTTTTAATTACTTTAAGATCCAAATTCACCACCTTTTCATGAGTTGTAAATCTCTTTCCGCACTTCTTACATTCACGCCTTCTGCGTATGCCATCTGATCCCGGAAGTCCCCTGCTCTCAAGTACCGCGGTATCGTTATTTGTGCAATATGGACAATTCATCGTGTATCAATATTTAGCGTTGCCTTTCATCTTTCTACACTACCCCTAGCATTTCAACTGAATCATTAAAGGTCAAAGTGTATCATTAAAGCCAATCTCCGCAGAAACTTCTCCAATCAGCTTCGATTAGCCTTGATCATTGACTTTATAGGATAAAGAGAGTAATATCTCCCAAATTCACTAAATCCGCACTTTTACAGGAGGCATGAAATGTATGATAACTGGCTTCGAGACGCAATAGCAGGGGCCGCAGAAACCGTCCGTTCCCGAGCAACCCACACCGCCAAAGAAGATGTGTACAGAAACGGTCTTAGGTTACAGATCGAAGAAATGCTTGACCAGCCCTTACCCGAAAAGATCTCAGGCATCATCTGTGCCCTATCCGAAAAAGGGTACCACATCCACGAAGAGATGCTCTACCCATACAGCAACTCCAAGGAACCAATGTCTGTCGGTCTTACCGGAGAACGTTTTGTTACTGGTGCTGAGCTGGTATCCTGGCGCAAGATCAGCCGCCACCTTTCGGTCTGGACGGACCCCCACCTCATTAACTCAAAAAGAAAATCACTCGTCCTACAGATAGATATTATTCCAGCTGATTCAGAGACAGTACTTTACAAAATATATGTTAACGGACATCAGTTCGAAAGCTGCTATCCGGAAGATGAGATCGACATAACTGAAGTTCGCCGGCTTATCGCCGAGAACATCAAGAGCAACGGGTTACTCCCCCGTCGAAAATAACCACTACTCCCCCCTAACCGGGGGAGTTTTTTTGATTAACCCAATATCGCCAAATTCATCCCAGTTCTGGCAATAATTCCTCCGGTGACATTACCCGTCTTCTGTCTAATCCAAGCGTGTATCATCGTAGTCGAAAAAGCCAACAAAAAGACCCCCAACGTTGCCAGTGGTGATAATTTAAAAACGAAAGTTGCAATGGGAAGCCTCATCACCCCCGCCATAGATCCTGTTAATAGTAGGTTCCTCCAATTCCCTTTTGAAAATCTCTCCAAATATCCTGCTATAAATCCGCTAAAGACTAGTTCCTCCACTATCGCCGTTGCCACCGCCACACCTATTACTTCCACACTGACCATTGGTATTCGCAACTGACTAAAGATGATCCAATAGACTAGTGCCATCCCCAAACCCCAGGTTGAGGTTTCGATCCACGTGTTCTCGAACATGTCAACCTTCTTCTTCAAAGCCATATTCCACCAAAAAAGAGGCACCAACCAGATCATCGGCTTAAACCAAAGCTCCTCAACGACATCGGGTAGCTTAATGAAATATCTAAAGCTTCCCCAAGAAAAAAACAGATAAATAAAATAAATCCACAGCCTGCTCACAATTCAATCCTATCATACGTGTATATAATAGTACCCATGGCCATTACTCGAAAAAAGGCTCTGAAGGCCATCGAAAAAAACATCAAGTCCCTTCTGTCGGGGGGTAAAAGTCACATAGTGATCCCCTCCCTATTGATTATCGGTGGCATTTTCCTTATCTACCTCTTTTTCCTTCTCAAGGATATTCCGGGTCCTGCTCGCCTGACGAAGAACCCCGCCCCAATAAGTACCAAGATCCTCGATCGAAACGGAAAATTGCTCTATGAGGTATATTCCGATTATCGCCGCACACCTGTCGCATTCAAAGACATTTCCGACAACGTCAAAAAGGCTACGGTTGCCATTGAAGACAAAAATTTCTACCGACATCACGGCCTGGATTCTCTCGCCATCATGAGGGCAGCTTTCAAAACACTCACTGGTCAAAGACTGGAGGGCGGGTCAACTATCACTCAACAACTGGTCAAGAACGCGCTTCTTTCCGACCCCAGTCGCACCATCGGCAGAAAAATAAAGGAGGCAATTCTGGCCGTTGCCACAGAAGTCATTTATTCAAAAGACCAAATCCTCGAACTATATCTCAACCACGCCCCCTACGGTGGTACTATCTACGGCATCGAAACCGCTGCTCAAACTTACTTTGGAAAAAAAGCCAGTGAGCTTTCTTTGGCAGAATCGGCTCTCTTGGCGGGGCTCCCTCAATCTCCCACTCGTTACTCCCCATTCGGTGCGAAACCAGAACTGGCAGTAAATCGTCAAAAGGAGGTCCTTCGTCGTATGGTCGACGATGGCTACATCACCAAAGAGCAGTCGGATCAAGCTGCAGCGGAAAAACTTGTGTATCTCACCAAGAACGTCACCATCAACGCCCCTCATTTCGCCCTCACGGTTAGGGACCAACTTGTCCAAAAATACGGAGAGGACGTTGTTAATTTGGGAGGTCTGAACGTCACCACCACTCTTGATCTTGATTTTCAGAAAACATTTGAGGCCTCTCTATCCGCTCAGATGAAAAAGATACAGCGTCTAAAGATCAGCAACGGCGCTGCTATGGTAACCAAACCGGGGACCGGTGAGATCATCGCCCTGATCGGATCAAAAGATTATTTCGACGATGAGATCGATGGGCAAGTAAATATCACTACCTCACAAAGACAACCCGGCTCCTCAATCAAGCCGGTTAATTATGCTGTTGGTCTTCTCAGAGGCTGGACGGCAGGTACAATGTTTCTTGACGTTCCAACCTGTTTCAACGTCACCGGACAAAAACAATACTGTCCCAAGAACTATGACAATACTTTCCGAGGGCCAGTTTCCATGCGACAGTCATTAAGTAACTCACTCAATATCCCCGCAGTTAAAATGCTCGCTCTCAACGGACTCGATTCATTCATCTCCACCGCATCCGCGATGGGTATATCCTCATGGAAAAACCCCGATCTTTACGGACTTTCTTTAACACTTGGAGGCGGAGAAGTTACCATGTACGACATGGTTACGGCCTTTGGAACTTTTGCCAATAAGGGAGTTACCGTTCCTCTCACCTCAATTCTCAAAGTAGAGACCTATGATGGTCATGTCCTTGAAGAGGTATCACCGGAAAATATCGCCAATCTCTCAGGAGTACTACCCAGGAATTGGCAACAGTTCTGGCAAGGAGACGGGCTCCCGGAAACAACCAACCCTAACGATCCCAGAGTCACTCTTCCCGAAGAAGTCGCTTTCATCATCTCCGATATCCTTGCTGACAATGGTGCTCGGGCTGCAGTTTTCGGAGTATCATCCCAGCTTGTTATCCCGGGACATACCGTCTCGGTAAAAACAGGAACCACCAACGACCTGAAAGATAACTGGACCATCGGTTTTACCCCGGATTATTTGGTCGCCACCTGGGTTGGCAATAACGACAATTCGTCTATGAGTTATGTAACTTCTGGCATCACAGGAGCATCCCCTATCTGGAACGACATCATGAGAAGGCTTCTAAAAGATACAAAAAATAAACCCCTCGTAAAACCTGAAGGAATTACCAACTACCAAGTCTGTAATCTCACCGGTCTTATCGCCACCATTGAAAATGGCTGTGAGTCACATTCCGAATATTTCATCAATGGTGTACTACCCCCTGGGCAAGATAGAGCCGTAACCAGGAAACAGGTTTGGGTGAGGAGATCGGATAAATACCCTATTCTGCCGGGGGACGAAACCATAGATCGCGATCTCGAAGAACATACTGTTGTTTCAGATCCTTTCACCCAAGACTTCTGCCTTGATTGTATTTACCCGGTAAACGACAAGGGCAGCGTTCAGTGGCCCCAAACAATTGTAAATTACAATCCTTTCCAGTTCACGACAATAACTCCCTACAACTTCCTACCACAACAAAATCCATAAAATGATCAAGAAAATTTTAATTTTCTTTCTGATCTTTGGAATTATTACTACGGCTATTACCCTCTACTCAATTTGGCAATACAATCTGCCTCTTGTAAGTCCTCTGGCCCTCATAGAAAACTATATTGCTCCACCCGGACCGACAGACAAAATTGTCTACGGGTTTTTTCCATACTGGAATCTTAAGTATGCCGAAAAACTTCACATCAACGATCTCACCCATTTTGCGTACTTCAGTCTTAGCCTGAACGAAGATGGCTCAATTCAAAAAAAAGTAAATCCCAGGGAACTGGAACCTGGATGGAATAAACTAAACTCTTCTTCTCTCGACAGAATTCTCTACCAAGTAAAACTATTAAATAAGAAGATCGTCCTCACCATCACTGCCATGGAGCCAGAAATAATCACTGGCATACTCAACTCGTCGTCCAACCAAGAGACTGCTCTCAACTCAATCCTCCAGGTTTTCACCGAAAAACAGTTCGATGGCATAAATATCGATTTCGAATCGGTCAGTTCTCCAGACAAAGAGACCAGGGATAACTTTACCGGATTTATAGAAAAGCTAAAAGCTCGATGTCTCATCGTCAAAAATACTTGCGAAGTGGACATTGACATTTTCGCTGACTCTGCCAGACGGAATAGGCTCTATGATCTCTCGGCACTGTCACCGACGGTAGACCATATCATTGTTATGACTTACGACTATTACAGAAAATCATCCTCACAGGCAGGTCCCATAGCCCCCCTAAGAGGCGCTTGTCCAACGCCGATCGGTTTTGCACAATTAATGGACCCGCCACAAGGCTGCCTTGAACAAGACGTCACCACTAACCTCTCGGAAATAGCCTCCATAGTACCATCGGAAAAACTAATCCTTGGGATTCCCTTCTACGGATATGAATGGCAAACAGTTTCTACCGACTTTCTCTCCAATACCTACTCCGGTACCGGTGCCCTGGCATCATACCAACGGGTAAGGGATCTATTTTCGGACACTACCATAAGCTCTCTCTCGGCTACCTGGTCTGCCACCACCCTCAGCCCTTACCTGACATATCAGACGGATGGTGAAACACGTCAAATTCATTACGAAGACCCCTACTCGGTTGAGCTAAAAACAAAATTGATTAAATCTGCCAATCTTGGAGGGCTGGCCATATGGGCTCTCGGATACGAAGTCCCCTATCTCGACATTTGGCAACCCATCCACAACTATCTCCTCGACCAGTAACTATATCTATCCCGCAGCCTAAAAATCCTCTACCATTTTCTCTTTTTCGGATTTAAAATATATTTAGAGCGGACAGCTGCCCCTTTCAATATCCAAGATTTTTAGATGACCAAAAACAGGCCAAAGTTTAATTTATTAAATTCCGTTCTCAAATATCTTGGCCTGCCTTTTTTCCGACTCTCCATCCTCTTGATCGCCACCATTGGTTTTTCCCTACTTCTCACATCGAGACTTTTTTCAAAAATATATTCTCACGGCAAGTCTCTGCTTCTCCTTTCAAAACATCTCCACCCACCTAAACTTCCTAAGCTTCCCAAACCTCATAAACTTCCTAAACCACTCCGTCTCCCTAGACTCTCCACACCGGACTTATCTCTCATTACAAAGATCAAGCTTCCGACGATCCATCTTCCCGAGTTTAACCTTAGACTTTCTCTGATATTAAGCATCTTCATTATTGTCTCGATAGTCTTCTATTTTGAGATCCTTCGCGACCTCCCGGACCCTCGCACTCTAGTCAACTTCCCCAGCAAACTCACTACTCAAATACTAGACCGAAATGGAAAGCTACTCTATAAAGTTTTCGAGGATGAAAATCGCACTCTCATCAAACTTGAAGAATTACCGGACTACGTAAAAAATGCTTTCCTGACCGCTGAAGATAAAGATTTCTACCGCCACAATGGCTTTTCACCCATCGGACTTATCAGAGCCACCTACAAAAACTTCACCCAAGACCGTCTGGAAGGCGGATCCACCATCACCCAACAGTTAATAAAGAACACTCTTCTCTCAAACGAAAAAACCTTCACCCGCAAGATCAAAGAACTGATTCTCGCCTTCAAAGTTGAAAGCCTTTTCTCCAAAGATAAAATTTTTGAAATGTATCTTAATCAAGTAGGATTCGGAGGTACTGCTTATGGAATTCAAGAGGCATCAAGACAGTATTTCAATCTTGACGCTAAATATCTAAGCGTCGCCCAGGCCGCGTTCCTCGCGGGACTACCACAAGCTCCGTCAAAATACTCTCCCTTTGGAGACAACCCTGATCTTGCCAACTCAAGACAAAAACAAGTCTTACACCAAATGGCAAAAAATGGATTCCTCTCCGTAGAAGATCTAGATAAAGCTCTCGCAACAAAACTCGAGTTTGGCTCGGCAAAAACGGAAATATACGCTCCCCACTTTGTCATGTTTGTCAAAGATATCCTCACCTCACAGCTCGGAGATAACGTCGTTAACCACGGCGGGCTGATAGTTACTACTACACTTGACCTTGAGCTCCAAAACCTCGCCCAAAAAATTGTCACTGAAGAAGTCGGTAAACTCAAAAATTTCAATGTTACCAACGGAGCGGCTCTAATAACTGATCCACAAACCGGAGAGATACTTGCCATGGTTGGATCTAAAGACTATTTCAACCTTAACGAAGGTGGTCAGGTGAATCTCACCACCTCCCTGAGACAACCGGGTTCTTCCATCAAGCCACTAAATTATGCACTGGCTTTTGAAAAGGGATTACGGCCTTCTTCAATAATTGAAGACAAACCGATCTCCTTTAATATTGTTGGACAAGGACCTTGGGTTCCCAAAAACTACGATGGCCGCTTCCACGGGATCATATCCCTGAGGCAAGCTCTCGGCAGTTCATACAACATTCCCTCGATCATCCTCCTATCAAAAAATGGTATTCAAAACTTCGCCAACCTGGCTCAATCAATGGGAATAACCTCGTGGGATGAGCCTGAACGTTATGGACTTTCAATGGCACTTGGAAGTTTGGAGGTAAAAATGGTCGATCTTGCCACTGCCTACTCAACCTTCGCCAACAAAGGTGTTACCACTCCTCTCAAATCGATCATTTCGGTTAACACCAGGGAAGAAAAAAAAGTATTTCTTGCCAGTTGCCCCATGCAAAAAATTACTACTCCCGAGAACGCCACCGCCTTGGCCAACGAACAAAGCTGCTCGCAAAAACAAAGCATCTCTCCCTTAACGGCATATTTAATTACCGACGTCCTCGCTGACAACTCGGCCAGAACTCCCGCCTTCGGCTACAACTCGATCCTGAATATCAAACCCGCCAAAGTTGCGGTGAAAACCGGCACCAGTAATGATCTCCGCGATAACTGGACGATTGGCTATACGCAAAATTATCTCGTTGCCACCTGGGTTGGGAATAATAACAACGAACCGATGTCAAAAGTCGCCTCTGGCATTACCGGAGCCTCCCCTATATGGGCAAAAATATTCAATCGAATTCTCGAAAAATATCCTCAATCACAGGAGATCCAAAAACCTGAGAATTTGGTCTCTATTCCCATATGTACTCTTACCGGAACTCTCACTTGCGAAGGCTGTCCTACGAGGACTGAGTATTTCACCAAAGGAACCGAACCCAAAGCTCACTGCGATCCGCAATACATCAAATCTCTCTTGGAGCCAAAAACCCAACCGTCAACTTCTCCTACTCCACAAATACTTTAATTTACATATCCACTTCTGAATAACCCTTCCACTCCGGAGCTTTAATCTTCCATTCTCCTCCGCCCTCTAATTTAAAACTGGACAACATTGGCCATAAGTAAAATATCAGAGTGATCACCAAAACCACCATAAACAAAATCATCACCATTCTTCTGTCTCTAATCCTCTCCTCTTTAGACTTCCTTTTTTTCTCCCGTTTTCTTTTTGGTGGCTCTCCACCGACATTTTCATCCTGATCTCCGGGGATAATATCCTCTTCTGCCTCCATAGTCATTTTATCTTTCCCCATACATCAACATTTACCAAACATGATGGTTGTCTTCCGGCCATAGCATCCATCATATTCTCAACTACTAATCTAGCCATCGCCATTCTTGCCTCAATAGTTGCCGATGCTGTGTGAGGTGTTAATACCGTATTGGGGAGTGTTCTTAATACTTCTGGAACTGATTCTTCATTCTCATAAACATCCAGGCCTACCCCGGCGATCCATTTCTCACTCAGCGCTCTGATCAAAGCTTGCTCATTCACCACCGGCCCTCTGGCCGTATTGATAAGGATTGCGGTTTTTTTCATCCGCTTCAATTGCTCTTCGTCGATCATGTGCCGGGTCTCGTCCGTCAAAGGGACGGACAAACTCACTACATCCGACTGATCAAGTAACTGATCCAATGTGTGATAGGCAACTCCATATTCTTCTTCGAATTCTTCGTCACGATGTCTGTTGAAATAGATCACCTTCATTCCCAAAGCACTTGCCATTCGCGCAGTCCACCGTCCTATTCTCCCCAATCCTACAATTCCCATAACCTTTTCTCTCACTCCGGTTCCCACCAACAGCTCCGGCTCCCAACCATGGTATTTCCCGCTCCGAACGAATCTATCCCCCTCAACAATTCTTTTTAATAAACAAATCATCAGACCGATGACATGCTCGGCTACCGACTCGGTCAGTACACCGGGGGTATTAGTTATACAAACTCCTCTGCTGGTAGCCGCCTCGACATCAATATTGTCGAACCCCACGGCATAGTTGCTGACCACCTTCAGTTGTTTACCGGCAGCATCCATCACCTCTCCGTCGATCTTTTCGGTTAACAAAGAGATAATTCCCGATACTCCCCTCACTCTTTCCAATAATTTCTCCCTGGAGATGTCTTTCTCAGGCCATACCTCCACTTCATAGTCCTCGGCCAATCTCTCGGTAAACTTCCCCGGTAGTCTGTGAGTCACAAAAATCTTCGCTCTTTCCATACATTCATTTAATCACATCTTGCCTTAAAACCGTTCCTCTACGGTCTTCATTTGCTTCTTGATCCACTTATCCATTTCTTCTTTGTAAAGCAACCCCTCCTTGGCTCCCAACTTGGATACCTCGGATCCACCGTTCGCCAACCCCATCTTTAGTACCTCCTCCATACTTCTTCCTTGTAAAATCCCTGCCACGGCTCCGCTCACGAAAGCATCACCCGCCCCGGTATCATCAACGGATTTACCGGCAAATGCCGACATGCTCAACCATCTATTTCCAAGTAGTAATCCAGCACCTCTTTTCCCGTCTGTCACCGCCACCAAGGGAGATTTTGAATTAACAAAGCACTTCATCATCTCCTTTTCATCATCAAAACCCACTCCCCAAAGATCACTTGCTTCCATTCTGTTAACATTGAAAAAATCGATTTTCGGAATAAGCTTCTTTAGTCTCTCTTTATGTTCCAACTCATTTTTCCCGGGATTGACTCCAATACCGATATTCTTCTCTCTCGCAAAAACTACCAGATCCTCCAACAAATTAATTTCTCCTCCCAAGGAACTCACCTGGATCCAATCGCTCTTCTCCAACAATTTCCAATCGATCTGCTCCCCATCAATTGCGCCACTCTCCCCCCTATAAGTAACAATGGATCGTCCTCCGTCGGGAGCTACTAGCACAACGGACATCCCGGTCTTACCCTCGCCTCGCTGTACCATCTCCACTCCAACCGTCTCTCTTTCAAGATTTTTAATAATAAGTTCCGCCAGATCATCATCTCCCACACGAGTGATCACCTTTACTGACTCTCCCAGTCTCCTTAGACCCACCGCGACGTTCGTCCCTCCACCACCTACGGATAACAAGCCGTCCTGAGCTTCCAGTTTTCCTCCCAACATTTCACATAAGGCAACTCCTCCGGGAACGTCATGCCCCTTCACCACTTTCAAGTTACTTGACTTAAGTGTCAGGTCAATTACGGCAGCACCGATCGTTGCGACTTTCTTCATGCTAAACCAATAATACAGTACTCATCCTCCTCGTTTATTTCCCATAGACGATCTCTGCCAGCTTCCTTGACACCTCCCCGGGGTCATCATCCTGCCAAACATTCCTTCCCACGGCGATTCCTCTTGCTCCCGCGTCCATCACCCCTCTCACCTCAGCCTCCAAAGACAACCAGTCCGTTTTGTTTCCCCCTGACATCAGTACCCCTGTTTTCCCGGCAGACTTCACTACCCAGCCAAAACTCTCCCTGTCTCCTGTATAAGGAACCTTGACCATATCCGCATTGAGCTCCATCCCCAAACGAGCGGCATACGCCACTATGTCCTTCTCCTTTTCCTTGCCCTCCACCTTTTTCCCCCTCGGATACATCCACGCAATTACGATCAAGCCCTTCGCGTGTGCCTCGTCCTCGATTCTTGAGAACTCCCTCATCATCTCCTCTTCATGCTCAGACCCCACGAAGACCGTGTATCCCACTCCCACCGCTCCCAGCTCGATAGCCCGATCAACGGTACAAAGTTGTAAGGATAACGGTTCGTCCTTTTGAAATGATGTCTTACCGTTTAACTTTAAGATCAGTGGCACCCCCGAATCCTTTTCATAATACTTGGCCGCAACACCCTCCTGAAAGATTACTCCGGTAAAATATCCATTCTTGGCAATATTCATGACATAGGTAGGGTCAATGTTTTTCTCGTTGAAATCCACCGGACCATGTTCGAAACCCTGATCGTATGCCAACAACATAACCTTACCGTCCCGTTCGATTATTTTTGTATCTACCATAAAAAAATCATACCAGTTTCTTGATCGCTCTCACCACCCCATCTTTATCCAACCCATACTTAGCCAACAACTCACCAGGGTCTCCACTTTCACCGAAAGCGTCATTCATTCCCAACCGTAGCATTCTGGTTGGTAGTTTCTCCCCAAGAACTTCGGCAACCGCCCCACCCAAACCTCCACTAATTTGATGTTCCTCTACGGTAATTACTCTACCGGTTTTCTTCGCACTCCGTATCAATGTGTCCGAATCGAGTGGTTTTATGGTGTGCATATTAATGACCTCAATGTCTAGCTCCCCCTTCATCTCCTCTGCCGCCAGCAATGCGGTATAGACTATCGGCCCACAGCCAACAATTGTTAGGTCGCTCCCCGACCTTAATACCTGAGCTTTCCCGATCTCAAAAAGCGCACTTCTACTTGTAAAAATTGCTGTCTTCGGTCTGGACAATCTCAAATACGCCGGACCCATATACTCCGCCAAGGCCAATGTAGCTTTTTTAGCTTGCTCTGAGTCACCTGGAACTACCACTATCATATGAGGTAACACTCTCATCATAGCTATGTCTTCCATCGCCTGGTGTGTCGCCCCATCCGCTCCCACGCTGATACCTGCATGTCCCCCAACAACCTTCACATTTGCGTTGGTATAAGCTACCGATACCCTAATTTGATCAAAGCTTCTTCCTGGAGAAAAAACTGCGTATGAAGCCGCAAAAGGGATCATCCCTTCCAACGCCATGCCTGCCGACACTCCAATTAAATTTTGTTCGGCCACCCCAACCTCAACGAACCTTTCCGGGAAAGCCTTAGAAAATTCCTCAACCCTGACACTTTCCCTTAAGTCGGCGCATGCTACCACCACCTTGTCATTTCTTTTCCCAAGCTCCATCAGCCCGTCACCAAAACCGTCTCTGGTTGCCCTCATCTCAACACTCAAAATATCGTCGACCAAAAAATTCATTTTCCGCCTCCTTTCCCCAACTCCATGAAAGCTTCAATCGCCTGGTCCTTCGTTGGAGACATACCATGCCATTGATACTTCCCTTCCATAAACCCGACTCCCTTACCGGGGACCGTTTTCATTATCACTGCTTTTGGTTGGTCCGGGAACATCTCTGCCCAAGAAATAATACTGGCTATTTCATCAAAATCATGACCATCTATTTCTTTTACTCTCATTCCGAAAGCCTCTAACTTTTTTTCCAAGGGTTCGATCGGCATCACATCCTTAACACTTCCACTAATCTGGATCTCATTCCTGTCAATGATGAAGGTCAGATTTCCCAGATGATATTTCGCCGCCGTCATATACGCTTCCCATGTTTGCCCTTCCTCTAACTCCCCATCACTCCCGATACAAATAATCTTGTGCTTTTCCCTTTTCATTTTTGCCGCTATCGCCATACCCACGGCCACACTCACACCTTGACCAAGTGGCCCTCCTGTGTTCTCCACCCCCGGAAGTTGATCATGGGGTAATTTCCTCCCGTTATACTCCACATGCCGCACCACATGACCTTGTAATCGACTCCCCAACTTACGTAGTGTTGACAGTTCTTCAAGCGGAAAAAAGCCTGCCATTCCCAAACAGGTATAGAGGACGGGGGCATAATGACCGCATGACAGAACCAATCTGTCTCTTCCTCCCCACGTGGGATCATCATGTCTATATCTCAACCCTCCACCGAAATAAAGATAAGTAAAAAGGTCCGCACTACCCAAAGGGCCGGCTGTATGACCGGATCCGGCCAGTGCCAACATACGAATGATGTTTTTTCTTACTTCACAGGCAACATCCGGCAAATTAACACGGGGCATTGATTAATCTTACCAATAAACGACTCTAATGCTCAATAAATGCCGTCTCCCCGCTGGCGTCATCGATCACTGCCTCCTCTTGTCCGTCATGCATCTCCCTGTCAAATTCTTCCAAAAATGAGATTACCATTTCTGGGCTTGTAGCGATCCTATACACCCTAAGCGCTCCCGGTCTGTCTCCTATCCTCATGTTAGCGACAAGGGTTTCCATGATCGGGAACCAAAAATCACCATAGAGGATTAAGGGTTTATGATGTCCAAAGTAAAGATATGCCAAACCCCAAGCCATTCCGAATTCGGACAAGGTACCTGTTCCTCCGTTAAATATTACATAAGCTTGTCCCAGCTCAAGTAACTTCATCGTCCTGTCCACATAGTTATTCATTATTACCTCCTTGTCGGCGTGGTTCTGTGGATCCTTCCCTTCAAAGTTCTCTATATGCTTCGGGTAGAAAGTGGCTACCGACACCTCTCCCCCTCCTTCATGAGCCCCTTCCGTCGCCGCTCTCATTACTCCCGGTCCTCCACCATTTACAATTTCCACACCCCTTTCGGCCAACACTCGCGAAACCTCCTTTGCCTCTTGATAGAGAGGATCGACCGGTTGGCAGTCGGCAAATCCAAAAACAGTGATTGATTTCAGGTTCTTAAAAGACATACTTCAATATAACCTTTAATGACTTAAGTGCTCAAGTTTCATTAATTCCTCGGCCACATCGGGAGCATTTATTAAATGGGCACCGACGATAAACTCCATTTTCAGAAATGATCTATCCAGCACATCTTCTCCCATTTCCTCGGACCATTCCGCGGCAAAGCACTTCTTGATACTCTCCTCATCAAGACCACCGTCAACAATTATTTTTACGCTTTTGCTCATCTTTCTCACTTCCATGATCTTCGGCAATACCCGTTCATCAAAGTCTTGCCCCTGAGCTCCGGCCTTAACACTCATCAGCAGTACCGCATCAATATCTTCCACAAATTCATCAAGACCGGTCAGGGGTGTACCAATGTCATATGCCAAACCCACCCTCATTCCTGCCAACTGAGCATCGGCAATGAACCTTACCTTGTCTTCCATCTTTTCCACTTGTCCATACACTCCCGCTATCCCGGCTACAGCGCATCTCTCAATCCATTCCTCAGGCTTTTCCACCATCAAATGTGCATCAAATTCCACAATGGTGTCGATATTCGTCAACACCTCAGGTCCTACTGTCTCCACAGGAAAAAACTTGCCGTCGATAATATCGAACTGAATGCGCTTCACCTCACCCCAAACCCTCTTTAATTGCTCCTCGAAAACCGTCGCCTCTTTTGCCAATATTGCCGGAACGATTGTAACCATACTAAATAAGTTCTAATTTATTAATTCTCCTCAAGTATCTCTCTTCGTCCCCAAATTTCTCCGTCAAAAAAACCTTCACCATTTCCACGGCCTGTCCTTCGTTAATATACTCCGCCGGTAAGGATAAAATATTGATATCGTCATCCCTTCTCCCCCTTCTGGTCGTCTCCGCATTAAATGCTAAACCACACCTCACCCCTTTGAATCTGTTTGCCACAATGCTCATTCCCATACCGTTTTTACACAGTATTACTCCTCTGGAATCAGGATTCTCCAACACTTTCTTTGCTACTGCCACTCCGAAATCTACGTAATCATCATTTTCGTCAAGCTGATTGTTCCCCACATCGACCACCTCATACCCTCCATTTTCCAACACTCCTTTGAGGATTTCTTTCAACATATAACCACCGTGATCGGAGCCAATGAATACTTTCATACCTTTAATATATCAAAGCATTTACATTCCATCCCTATAACCCGAACTCCGCCTTCAGCTCGTCACTCATCATCTCCTTGGTCCAAGGAGGCTCCCACACTAACTCCAAAGTTAAATTTTTGACCTCGCCTACCTCAGACAGCGCCTCTCTCACTTTCTTGTCGATTATGGGGGCTAACGGACATCCTGGTGAAGTCAGAGTCATCTCCACCTCCGCCTCACCGTCCTCATACCTCACATCATAGACCAATCCCAAATCCACTATTGAAACCCCCAGTTCAGGGTCAATTACCCCACGCAGTCCTTCCCAAATTTTTTCTTCTACACTCATCTCTTTCCAATTTTAAACTGCGCTTCCAATAATACAAACACCCCCCAAATAGCTAAAGTTAGGGCGATCAACATCCACTGTGTACTGGCCAACCACAGATCTGTCCCGATCGCTCCAATGAACGCCAGTATGACACATACTACTGATCCATAGATCAACGATTTCCCCAAAGCTAATTTGTCCTTATTTCTCACTCTTTTCACCTCCTTTCTGTACTTTTGTCTTCGGCCACATAATTTCTCCTGTTTCCAGATCCTCCACTTCGATCGCGTTCGTCGGACATGCTTGAGCTGCCAACAACTTATCCTCATCACTCCCGTCTTGGCTGATTACCTCGGCGTACCCCTTATCATTTACTCTAAACACCAACTCCGCGATACTCTCACAACCACCACAACCAATACACTTATTTTTATCTACCCGAACAATGAATTTGTTTTTAAGGCCCGGGTCACTCATCTAGATAAATATTGCCGTCTAAATTACCATCTATTTCCACCCCATTCAACTCTCCTTGAAGACGATCCATTTCACTCTGCGAATTGCTTTTTCCGTCAAGAGATGTCGGTGTCACCACCCTCGGTTCCCCGGGAGCTCCTTCAGGGATTGTTTCTCCTGGCAATGTCTCGGGTATACCCAACGGAACATTCGTCTCGTTAGAGACGGTACATCCTCCAAGCACTAATGAGACAGTCAGAAATATTACCAATCCAATTCCTTTCATTAACTAGAGTATATCAAAGCATTAGGCATACTTTTCGTGGATTACCTTCTTCTCGTCAACCCCCTTACCAACAATTTTTGCTCCAGTTTCCTCCACCATACCGGGATCCCCACAAAGATAAGCCCTAACTCTCTTCCAGTCCCAATCGAGTTTTTCGATCACATCTCCCACATGACCTTTATTCCCCGGCCAACTATCATCGGGTCTTGAAAGTACTAGTTCAAATTTAAAATTAGCAAAGTCTCGCTGTAATCTTTCTATCTCCTCCATCCAATACAAATCGTTTTCTGACCTCATTCCCCATACCAACACCACCTTCCCCTCGAACTTTTTGTTTCTCAGCAACTCTTCGATCATTGGTTTCACTGGAGCAATACCGGTTCCAGTGGCCACGAACAGTAGCTGATCATCTTCACCCAACGACTCCTCGATCATGAATCTACCCATAAAACCTAATATTTCTACCTCATCGCCCGCCAATGCTGCCAAAAAGAAACGTGACCCAACCCCCATTGGTGACACATCGATCAATATATCAATGTAATTTACCGCCTCCCCGGTCGCCCCCAAAGGTGAACTGGCGACCGAATATGAACGTCTCTCTCCCAGCTCGGTCACCTTAACGCTTACATACTGACCGGGAGAAAAATAAACTGCTTCATCGAATTTTATTCTCACCAACCATACCTGTCCGACCAAATTATCCTTGTACTCTATTTTCCCGATTAATTTTTTCACCGCCATAGCCAAATTATATTCCAATTAATATTGACCCCAGAAATTTCACGATCAATCATTTGAACAACCAAACTCCCACCCCGACCATGAATAGTCCCATTAAAAGCCTCATCCATTTTCCGTATTTATGTTCCATTTCTTTCATTTCCACCACTTCCTTTCCCGCCACCATCACCGTCCACACCACTATCATCGGCAATATAAAGATCAAGTTGTAATAAAGGAAATATCCCAGTACTGCCACCATCGGCAATCCGCTCCTGGCAATAACGGCCGTTGTTCCGACATATAAAGGCATCATGCATGGGGTTGAAAAAGCCGTTGTCAAGAATCCGATTAAAAAAGCGATCGGGATACTAGCCCTACCCATTAATTCATTAAGTTTTCTAAACCCTCCCATTCCCATCTTTAAGTGGATCGGCAAATGCGGGAAGAACACATCTTTAAGCTGGATCACTCCTGCCGCAAATATCAAAGCTCCAAGAACATATTTGAAAATACCGGCCAGCCACCATCTCTGCATGTAATAGACCAATCCATAAAATATCAGTCCGGCAAAAAGATATGTCAAGAACACCGCCAGAACGTAAGCTGCCCCTATCTTCAACAAGCTTTTCTTGTCTTTACTCACTCCTCCGAAGACCAACAGATATCCCAAAAAAGTGATCGTCATCCCGATTCCACATGGATTAAGCCCGTTTGCCAAAGCAGCCGCGGTCAATATTGGCAATCCTATCATTGTCCTTGACTAATTAATTCATCGATCTTACCCATCACAAAACTCGGAGATACTTGCTCACCATTAACATACACCGTTGGTGTTCCACTCAACCTCAAACGATCACCCAAAGCCTTGTCATTTGCCACTACCTGGGCGGTCTCGTCACTCTTAAACCTTGTTTCGAATTCGCTCTTCGCCAGTCCCAGATCGACCGCATAGGTGACCAACTTTGTATCTATCTCCCGAGGACTCACGGCGGACCACTTTTCTTGTTCCTCAAACAACAGATTCATCATCTCCCACCCCTTACCCATTTGCCTGGCAGCTTCTACCGCCTTTGCTCCATTGGTCGCATACTTATGCCCCATCAACGGGAAGTGTCTAACAACATACCTCACCCCGTCTTTTCTCTCCAACTCCTTGAGGATGCCATGAGCCGCTTTACAAGCCGGGCACTGCATATCAGAAAAATTAACTACCGTCGCTCTTACCTCGCCACTTTGTGTCGAAAGCAAGGCTCCTTCCAGCAGGACTGACTCCTCCACTTTCACACCCGCACTTCCGGAATCTCCCGACATCTTGGACAACCCGAAAATCATTAACAACACCAAAACAATGCTCCCCCCCACTATTAACAAGACGGTCTTTAAATCGTTCATTTATCTAGTACTTTTATTAATCCTCTATATGCCAAAGTCGCACAATTCATTCTCCCGGCATTTACTTCGCCACCCAACATCTCCACGATCGCCGCCTCTCCCAATTTTTCCAGATCACTCTTGTTCATGCCCACCACTTTTTCGGATAACATACTGGCGGCGGCCGTAGAAATAGCACATCCTACCCCTTGCCATTTCATCTGTGATATCTTGTCCCCATCCTTCTTCAAATAGATCTTTATCAAGTCGCCACAAGAAGAATTTGCCTCGGTCATCGTCAGATCCGGGTTTTCCATCTCACCGAAGTTCCTCGGATTTTTATAGTGGTCAATTATTTCATCGCGGTAATCGGACATTCTGTTTAAATAAATACTTTAGGGACTTCTCTGATTTTATCAATCAAATAGTCTATTTCTGTTTTCGTATTGTATATATAAAGGGTTACTCTCGCCATTGCCATGACTCCAAAACCTGTTACCAGTGGCCCGGCACAATGCTGACCTGACCTGACGGCAATTCCAAAGCTATCTAAGATCTGTGCCGTATCATGAGCATGAACTCCCGTGACATTAAAAGGGATCGCTCCTCCGCGAGATGCGACGCTTTCTGGTCCATAGACTGTTACTAATCCTTCATCGGCTAGTTCCTTAAAGCGCTCTAGGGCGTACGTGAGCAACTCCTTCTCATGCTCTCTGACATTGTCCATACCCAATTTCTTAAGATACAAAACAGCCTCACCCAAACCAATAATTCCGGCAATGTCCGGAGTTCCAGCTTCAAACTTACTCGGTAATCCTGCCCAAGTCGCCCCGGTCAGCTTAACCTCGTTAATCATGTCTCCTCCTGTTAAGAAAGGTTTCATTCGCTCCATCACTTCCATCTTCCCCCACAAAACTCCAATTCCCGTTGGTCCCAACATCTTATGCCCCGAAAAGGCAAAGAAATCCACTCCCAGTTTTTTTACATCAACACTCATATGAGGCACCATTTGTGCCCCATCCACCAGAACTTTTACTTCGGGCGACTTCCTTCTCACCTCTCTGATGATCTCTGCTAAGGGAGTGATTGTTCCCATCACATTACTCACACCCGTGATGGCTAACAACTTTACTTTGTCGTCAACAAGGTCCATCAGCCCTCCTATCTTTACCCTCAAACCTTTCTCCTCCAATATCTCTGTCTTTCCCTTACCCATATTAAGCTCGGCAGAATCAGTCACATCGATCACCCTTAACTCGGCCCCTTTTTCCCGACACAGTTCCTGCCAAGGGATTAAGTTTGAATGATGTTCAAGTTTACTGACCAAAATGGCGTCACCGCTCTTAATGTTGTCGTCTCCCCAAGAGTAAGCCACCAAATTTATCGCCTCACTTGCGTTCCTGACAAAAATTACTTCTTCAAAACGTGAACCGATAAAATCGGCGACGACCGCCCTCGCCTCGTCCACCAATCTGGTTGACTCGACGGACAACTCATAAACTCCCCTATGGATATTCGCGTTTGAATTACGATAATAGCGGTTCATGGCTTCAATAACTGCCTCGGGTTTTTGAGAAGTCGCTCCACTATCGAGATATACCAACTCCTTTCCTTTAATTTTTCTTTTTAGAATAGGGAAGTCGTTCCTGATTTTTTCTACGTCTATCATTTTTCTCGGTTAATTATTATTAGTCTACAGCCGGTTTAATTAAGAAACCATTAACAATCAATTTTACTGCTTCTTCCTTATTTATCCCCCTACTGGAAAGATAGAACAATTGATCCTGGTCTATCCTTCCCACGCTGGCGGAATGACTTGCCTTAACTTCATTGTTAAGGATCTCGAGTTCCGGCTCTGCCATGGCATAACTCTTATTATCCAGCATCAATAATTTCAAGCTCAAAAAACTGTCGGTGTCTCTTGCTCCTTCCGCGATTTTAACCAAGCCTACTAGTTTCACCTTAGCTCCGTTCTCGACTACCCCTCTTACTTCTACTCTTCCTTTGGTCCCCTGGACCAAATGGTCGGCCACTACTCGGATCTCATAGTCTCCCGGATCTCTTGCCTCGATAATTCCCAAAAGGTCCCCCTCTTCTTTCTCTGTCTCGAAAGGCAACAGATATTCGTATGTCCCCGGTTTATCGATCCTGAATTCCTGTTTTTTCATATTATCCAACGCTCCCTTCCATTTCCAAATTTACCAACCTATTCATTTCCACAGCATACTCCAACGGGATCTCCTTCACGATCTCTTCCAGAAAACCGTTGACGATCAGCGCTTCTGCTTCATGTTCACCTATCCCCCTGGACATTAAGTAGAAAAGCTGATCTTCTCCCACCTTGCTCACGGTTGCTTCGTGTTCAAGTGTGATCTCGTTCTCCATTATCTTATTTGTCGGATATGTATCGGTTCTGCTCCTGTCATCCAAGATCAAAGCATCACACACTACCTTGGATCTGGCATTCTTCGCCCCTTTGGCCATGTGGACCAATCCTCTGTACGTGGCTCTTCCACCACCCTTGCTGATACTTTTACTGATGATTCTTGAGGTTGTGTCCGGCGCCAAATGAATCATCTTCGCTCCGGTATCTTGGTGTTGGTCTGCCCCTGCCCAAGCAATAGAAAGTGTTTCACCCTTTGCTCTCTTCCCCGCCAAAATACACGCCGGATATTTCATTGTTACCTTGCTACCCAAATTTCCGTCCACCCATCTCATTTCTCCGTCCTCCTCAACCCAGGCCCTTTTTGTCACCAAGTTATAAATATTCTTGAACCAGTTTTGCACCGTTGTGTACTGAACTTTCGCTCCCTTCTTTACAATGATCTCCACCACAGCCGCGTGAAGTGAAGCGCTGGAAAATGCCGGAGCCGAGCAACCTTCAATATAGTGCAACTTGCTTCCCTCATCGGCAATGATCAAAGTCCTCTCGAACTGTCCGGCACTTTCGGAGTTAATTCTGAAATAAGCCTGAAGGGGGAGTCCCACATCAACATTCTTGGGGACATATACGAATGAGCCCCCGCTCCACACCGCAGTGTTCAAAGCTGCCAGTTTGTTATCTCCCGCAGGGATGGTTTTTCCGAAATGCTCTTTCACCAATTCGGGGTATTGTTTTAACCCCTCGTCCATGGATAAGAACACTACTCCTTTTTCGGAAAGTGCCTTTTTAAGTGATCCGTAAACCACCTCGGAATCATACTGGCTCTTCACCCCGGCCAACATCTCCCTCTCGGCCTCGGGGACACCGATCTTTTCAAAAGTTTCCTTAATCTTGTCCGGAACATCATCCCAGCTCTTGGCCGGTTCTGCCTTTGGTTTCAGGTAATAATGAATATTTTCAAACTTGATAGGGGAGAGGTCCGCGCCCCATTCGGGCACTACTGCCCCTTCATATATTTTAAGAGCCGTTAGTCTCTTCTCCAACATCCACTCCGGTTCACCTTTTCTTCTTGAAATATCTCTCACCACTGCCTCATCAACGCCCTTAGGAGATTTGTACTCATACTCTATCGTGTCATGATGACCCAATAAATAATCCTTTCCCAAAGACTCTACTTCTTTCTGTTCATCGATCTTTTTGGTGGCGAACCTACTCATAAGATTTGTATCCCTCCTTTTCCAGTCTCTCTACTATCTCTCCGGCCCCCTGATCTACCACTCTTCCTTCCTTCAGCACAACTACCTTGTCCGGAACAAGGTATTTCAAAAGCCTCTGATAATGAGTGATCACCAATACGCTCATTCCTTTTTTCCTCACCTCCTCTGTCACCGAGAAAGCTATCGTCTTCAATGCGTCAATATCCAACCCGGAATCGACCTCATCCAGGATCAGGAGTTTGGGTGATAAAAGTTTCATTTGTAATACCTCAAGCTTTTTCTTCTCCCCACCGCTAAATCCCTCGTTAACACCCCGGCTCAGCAACTCTCTCTCCATCCTTAGCTCATCTGCTATCTTCTCGATTTTGTTTTTTAGCTCCAGCGCACTCACTTT
>CAZIPD010000003.1:3071-17857 GCA_964541175.1 uncultured Pseudomonadales bacterium | reverse complement strand
AGATTCTCCCCCAATAATTCAATTTTCCCATCCGTCACTTCATAATTCGGATTCCCCATAATTGTGTTGGATAAAGAAGATTTTCCGGATCCGTTGGGACCCATTAGGGCCACTACCTCACCTTTTCCGACACTAAAACTTACTCCCTTCAATACCTCTTTCTCCTCAATACTAACTTTAAGATTCTTTATATCCAACATTTACTTTAGATCGGCTAATGTATAACGTCCCAGTACCCCATTCAGGTCTCCGGTCAATCGATCCATGAAATTTTGCTGTCCGCAGCCACCGGAAACTGGGCAAGTGCCGCAAGCGGCCGGCTCAACCTCACCCTCTACAGCCTCCAAGGCTTCCCTGATCAACACCTCTCCCGGGTCATAATTGAGAGCGTAACCTCCACCCTTTCCTTCTTTTGAGTTGATAATCCCTGCCTCGACCAATGAAGCTGCGATCTTGGACATGAAGGCTCTGGGCATACCCAGATCGGACAACTCCGACAAACTTACCCTACCGCCTCTTCCCTTCCTGGAAAGTGCGCTCAGCAAGGCTAATCCGTAATCGGCTTTTTTGGTAAAAGTGAACATACTTGGACTATTATAATCCAAGTATAACCAGGCTGCAAGTGTGCCTGACTTGACATCCCCAACCTATAGTGTTACAATTCCAGGCACAAGTCTAGGTTCTCGGAGGATACCTTGAACATTGAAATATTGTATAAATCATATCAACTTCTCGTTCTGAATAAGCCGGTTGGTGTACCTGTGGAATGCCCCATTGAGCACGGTACTCCCCTATGGATGACAGTTCAGGAGCGATTCGGAAACTATTTAAATTGCCACAGGATTGATAAAAACACCAGTGGCATAATTCTTTTTGCCAAAGAGCCAATTCGCAGCACAATTATGCGTCGTTGGCACTTTGACACCAGCAAATCCTACTTAGCCATTACCCTCAACCCTCGCTGGACGGATACGAGCTGTGACCAGCCTGTGGAGACAGAAAATGGCCTGAAAACGGCCGTCACCGGCTTCCACATTCTCCAAAGATGGCAAGGACTGGCCCTTGTCCAGTGTGACCTGACACAAAACGGTCGCAGGCACCAAATCCGTCAACATCTGAAATTCCTTGGGTACCCCATCTTAGGGGACCTTGTCTACGGAGGCGAGCCTACCCGTGCCAGAAGAGGACAACTCCTTCACGCCTGGAAGCTATCCCTGGTCCTGGAAAAAGATAGTTACCATTTCCAGGCACCGGTTCCTCTCGATTTTAAGAAAGCCTTCAAGGGTGATTGGAAACCGATCGATCAGCTACTAACTCTTCCCCATCAACTTTAGAACCTTCCCCCGCCTAACAAGCGGGGATTTTTTATACCTAAAAAAGCCCCATTTGAATATCAATGGGCTTTGGCGGCTCCTCGTATGGATATGAAAAGTCCACCTCGATCTCCCTCATTTCGTTCCAATGGTCCTTGAACCTCAACTTCTTGTTCTTCATTCCGAAGTCATACACTCCTTTGGTCACTTCCACATCCATCTCACAGTATTTTTTTAAGTTTGCCAAACTTTCCGGGTCCCCCTTTGCCCACCACATCACCGCATCCGCTCCCCCCGCGATCTTCCCGGTCCCCAACACCTCCTTGGCAATATTGTCCAACTTTATCCTATGACCAAAATTATCCTTCACTATTTTTAAAATATCGAAGTGCTTTAGCTTGGTAAAGTCCCCTCTGTATATCCCATTCATCGCCGGCACATCAAAACCCAAAGAATTGAAACCGATGATCCTGTCTGCCTCTTCGAACCAACTCCACATCTCGTCAAAATCGCTCTCCCAAAAACTCTTCATTTCACCTTGTATTTCCTGTAAGTCCTTATCCACTTCCCTTCTGTAAGCAGACACAATAGAAATCCCCAAAGCGGAAGGATCCCTCGCGTTTATATCATCAAAGAATTTTTTCGTTTCTATGTCAAAAACTACCTCAATTCTGTTTCCGTTCACTAGCATAAGAAATTTATTTTACCCTATTACGAATAGTGCTCGTCAATCCGATCTCTCGCATTTCTCCCCGCAAAGAACACCACTAACCCTGCGGCAACGATCCCTAAAGGCCACACCATTACTCCGGCCTCAGGTAAAGCACTGGGTGTTGCGGTCGGGGTAGGAGTTGCGGTTGGCACAGCGGCAGGAGAATATATCAAACTGAAAGCAATGACTTCATTCCCCGAAGCGATAGAAACGGTGTTTGTACCTGAAACAATATTTGTTGGGGCCAAGGTCCATGCACCGCTAACGTCGGCACTGGTTGTTGCCGTCAGGGCGTTCACTGTCACCGCCACCATCGCCCCTGGGGTAGCTGTCCCCGCAAGATCCGGTACTGTTGCGCCAGTATAGGTCCATGATGGATAAACCATCCCTGAAGTTGATACGGATCCGATCCTGGTCAAAATCAAATAAGCCGCCCACACGCTCTGATACATTACTACTACCGCGATCAAACCGGCCATTACTGGCAAAATCATTTTGAAGTTCATGTTCTTAAATCAATCTCACTATTTATTGATGGTAATTCTACTTTAACACCTTCAAGGTCTTGTCTTATCTTTTCCTTCAACACTAGCCTCGGCAATTCTTCCCCATGTACTAAGAAAATCTGTTTCAGTCCCTGAATTTTCTTTGCCCAATTTAGTAATTGTCCTTGATCGGCATGGGCGCTCATCGTTTCAATATTGATAATTTCGGCCGCCACCGGCACCTTGTTCCCCCAAATGGTTACACTCGCGGCTCCATCCTTTATTTCTCTTCCCAGTGTCCCTTCCGCTTGATAACCGACGAACACCAGTTGTGTTTTTGGATCACCCAAAAAATTGATCGCATGATGAATGATTCTTCCTCCGCTCATCATTCCGCTTCCTGCTACGATCACTTTTGCCCCCTCGGTATTCTTGATCTGTTTGCTTTTCTCGATCACGTCGCACAGCACGAGTGACGGGAAATCAAACGGATCGTCTGTCTTCACCTGCTCCTTTAGGGCCTTGCTGTACAGCTGAGGGTATTCCTTAAAAATTGCCGTTGCTTTGATCGCCATCGGGCTATCCAAAAACACCGGGGTCTCCTCCTTCATCTTCCCTTTTTTCTTTAACTGGTCAAAAATATATAACAATTCTTGTGCTCTCTGTAGGGAAAAAGATGGGATCATCACTGTTCCGCCGGTTTCTTCGGCCTTCTTTATTATTTTCACCAGCTCTTCCACTTCGTCCCCCGGGGAGTGTACCCTGTCCCCATATGTTGACTCCATTACTGCCACATCTGCCTCTCCTGCCCATTCGGTAGGAGCGATCAGTGGTTCCGGGGTATTTCCCAGGTCTCCACTAAAAACGACCTTCTTCCCGCTTTTCTTTTCGGTAATTAATGGAGAGGCGGAACCCAAGATATGACCTGAATCAAGCATATCTACACCAAATCCTCCCACATCCCACCGGTCCTCATAACTCACGGTAGTGATCTGTTTCATTACTTTTTCAACATCCTCTTCGGTGTAGATTACCGACTTGGCTTCTTCTTTTGATATCTTGGCCGCATCATAAAGCACTATCTCTACCAAGGCCTTTGTCGGTTCCGTCATAAAAATTGGACCTGAAAATCCCCCTTTTGAAAGCAAAGGTAACCTTCCGCAATGATCCAGATGTGCATGTGTGATCACTACTCCGGTCAACTGACTTATGTCCATCTCCGGATCTTTCATATTCCATCCTTCGTTCTCCGGTTTCCCCTGGAACATTCCAAAATCAATCAACAGGCTGCTCTCTCCATCACTCAAGCGATAACACGATCCCGTAACAGTCCCGGCCGCTCCCAAAAATTTAATCTTCATCAATTCAGTTTAGCAAACCTATTCCGCTTTGTTAAAATGGATTATGACCTGTCCTCACTGCACCAACGAAACGCACTCCATCGAGATAGAAACAGTTGACGGGCAAAGCGCCAGTATTGACGAATGTCTCAATTGTGGAGGTCACTTTCTTCCCCCTCTACTAGGTAACTTTATTTCCACGAACACTGCCAAAAATGTCGACTCTATCATACCCAAAGCGACCAGTGTCCCCGCATCTTCCCCTGTCTGTCCCCACTGCCACCAAAGCATGTCCTCCATCAAAGATGATTCTGTTCCAATGACGGTAACTGTTTTTTCCTGTCCCAACAATCATGGTGATTTCTATCCCAAAGATCAACTTCTCCAGTTCAAAAAAGCTCAAGACGCGAAAATAAACTTTCATAAGCTTTGGGGCATCCCCATGAAATCCGCTTTTGCCGTTCTCATCCCGGTGGTCATCATCTTTACCGCCATAACGGTGATCCCCAGTGTTTTAAAAACGATGCAAACTAGCCAAGAAACCAGGGTCACGGCAACCGAGATTCTCACCCAACCTCTGATCACTCCCATTTCTCCCACCCAAGTTCTGATCAACTTCTCCACCCGCCTACCCGCCAAAACCAACATCCGCTTTACTCAAGGCATGATTAACGTTTTTGAGGTCTCCACAGAAGAGACCACCAATCACCTCCTTAATATGACCAGCCTGACTCCTGCCACCACCTATAAATACGTCATTGAAATTATTCAGTCAGGCAAGACCCTCACCACCACGGAATACTCCTTCTCCACACCATAAAAAAACCGGAGGCTATTAGCCCCCGGTTACAAAAACTACTTTCTTACCAAAAAACACCCTGCGTCCTTCGTCAGGGTAGCCGGCTTCCAAACCCACTCAAAGTCCGAGCGGGCCCAGAAAGAGATCGCCGCATGGCCACCAAATCCCACCCGAGGGTGAAAAAAGGCCTCCACCGGAGTAAAAGTTCCGGAGTCAGACGACATCATTCCACGATTCCACCTGGTACCGTCATAGGTACCTGCAAACTCGGAAGAGTCGGATAGCACTCCGTAGGCACATCTTTCTTGGTTTGTGTCTGTGTTTATTGGAGCCTGTCCACACGCACCGGCTACCAAGGCCACAATTAAAAGTATCCACATAAGTCTGCTCATTTTGTCCTCCAAGGATTATTTTGAAAGAATATGTTCAAGAACAGGTCCTATAATACCCCATTTAGCCTCAAATGTCAAGTATATAGGCTCTATCCAGGCACAATTGGCTTCATGGCCCCACTCCGAGGGTTTATACACCATAATCAAGGTGTGACCACCACTCGCTTCCTTACCATTCTCAAGCTCTACTTTCGTCAAACTTAGTCAACTTCTACAATAAATACTAATAAATATGAAAAGAATATTGCTCCCCTGGGAAATAAACCATCTTCGAAAATACGGTTTTGATATAAATAACCCTGATCAAATTGGCTCGACTCCTGTTGAATACATTACCGGGCACGCTCAATTCAGAGGACTGGACTTTCTCGTAAATCCATACTGCCTCATTCCCCGACTGGAAACGGAAAGGATCGTCGACCTTGCCCTGGAATTCATTCTCTCCCATCCTCGTCCTCACTGGGAGATAGCCGATGTCGGTTGCGGTACCGGTGCTTTGGGTATTGCCCTCGTACTTGAGCTGGATAAGAACAAACTTAACAATCTTCACCTAACTCTTTCTGATATCTCAAAAGAAGCACTAAAAATCACCCAAGAAAATATTGACTCCCTTATTCCCCACCTGAAGGACAAAGTCAGTGTTATCGAATCAGATCTATTGGAAAGTTATCCTCAAGATATAAAAATTGACTGCCTTGTCTCCAATCTTCCCTACATTCCATCCCCAAGAATTAAAACTCTCGACTCATCGGTAAAGGATCACGAACCCCTCCTTGCCCTAGATGGAGGACTAAGCGGCACAACTCTGATAAACAAACTCCTCGATCAAGTCACAAATAAACTTAACCATGACCTTGTAATGATTTTCGAAATCGACTCTATCCACAAATTATCCGATTTCCGGATCCCCCAAGGTTTTAAAACCAGAATAGAAATTGATGAGTTCGGCAAACCCCGCTATTTAATCATTAACAACTAAATAATTATTTGTTAAACTTATTACATGAAACTCTGGGTATTCTCTCTCTTTATTTTATTCTTCTCCGTCTTTATTATCGGAGAAACCGAAAAAACGATTACCTCTGCTGTCGCTGAAGATGATTTCGACTACACTGCCACATCGGCCATCTTCAACAACTCACCGGTTCCGCTTCCCAACCAAGTAGCTTTCGAAACCCCTGTTAACCGAGTGCTTGGCGAAGCTTCTGAAGAAAAAAGGATCTACGTTGATCTTACTAATCAAAGAGTCTATGCCTATCAAGGAGATGTCCTCATCCACAACTTCTTAGTCTCTACCGGCAAATGGGGTAGAACTCCGACCGGAACTTTCCGCATCTGGGGAAAATCTCGTTACCAAAAAATGAGTGGCGGATCGAAAGCGCTCCGCACCTACTACTACCTCCCTAATGTTCCTTACATCATGTGGTTTTCTAACGATCAAGTGTCGGCGGCCAGAGGCTTCTCTCTCCACGGCACCTACTGGCACGATAATTTCGGTCATCCCATGTCCCATGGATGTGTCAATATGAAAACCGAAGAGGCTGGTATTATCTATAACTGGTCCGACCCCCCAACGGGTGAGAGCAAGAGTGTCAGAGCTTCAGGCGACAATCCTGGAACTCTCATAATCATCTACGGAAAAACTCCCCAAAGCTAACTGTAATGAATTGATACATAATTTTACTTTTAGGTTATAATTGCGACGCTATGACTAAAAACACAATCACTCAGCTAAAAAAATTCTTCGCCAAATTCCCCTCCATTAAATATCCCAAAGGTTCCCTTGTCCACAAACCAGGAGACAAATTCAACAATATCTATTACGCAAAGTCCGGCTACGTCCGCATTTTCACCAAAAACGGCTCTCGAGAAACAACTCTCAATATCTTCCGGCCACTTTTTATGGTCTCTCTTGTACAAAACTCCACCAATCACCCCTCCAACTTCTACATCGAAGCCATTACTCCCTGCGAAATCTGGACCGCTCCTTTTTCCGAATACCAAAAATACGTCGATAACGACCTCAAGCTTGCCAAGCAAATCAACAGCTTCTTCTTCAACTCGGTTCTCCAGCTTCTTAACAACCAAACCAACATCATTGCCGGAAATGCCACCAACAAGGTCGCCGCTGTCCTCCTCCAGCTCGCATTTGACTACGGGCAAATGAAGGGTCAGCATCTTTACGTCCCGTTTCCGGCCACTCACCGTGTCTTGGCTACCCTCATCGGTTTGACCAGAGAGACGACGTCCGTTCAAATGAGCAAACTCCAAAAAATAGGTGTCATCTCCACCAAGAGATCAAGCTTTACGGTCCTCAACCTTGACAAACTCAAAAAACTCTCCCAACTAGACTAAGAAGCCCTTAACCAAGCCTATCGCTTTCCGAGCCGAAGCCTCTCCTCCGGCTATGATGTCAACTTTGTGTACAAAATCCAGATCTCTTACATAAGGGATCGCTGGACTGATGACCACATCAGCCTCTCTAACCTCTTTCTCGGCCAAGTGATATTTCAACAAGAATAACGTATTTCTCATCACTTCAAGCGACGATATCTTCTCCTGCTTCCTGTTCTCGGGAAGAAAATATACCGTATCTAAATTGACGGCAATGACCACCTCCGCCCCCATTTCTCTCGCTATTTCCACCGGCACAGGACAAGCTGTCCCTCCATCTACCAGCGTTCTTCCGTCAACGACCACGGGCTCAAACAACATAGGCACAGATCCGCTTGCCCTGATTCCCCTTGCCAGATCCCCCTTATCGATCACCACTATCTCGGCCGTATTTAAATCTGTTGCTACCGCACCAAATTTGATTTTCATGTCCTCTATTTTTTTACCCCCGACCAATTCTTTGATTTTCTTCTCCATCTTCTCTCCCTTTATTAACCCCGAACCCCAAACGGGATCCACAAAAGTGTCTAACCATTCTTTGTAACTAAACTCTGTCGCTATCTTTTCCACCTTTTCAATATCTCCCAAAGCGGCATACAAACCTCCCACCATTGCCCCCATGCTTGTGCCCGCTATTACATCTATCGGGATATTTTCCTCAAGCAACACCTTTATTATTCCAATATGAGCCAATCCCCTTGCCCCTCCTCCACCAAGTGCCAGTCCCACTTTCTTTCTTTTTGTCATAACCAATCCTCACCCGCAAAGCGCTAATTGTCAATAAAAAAAGAGGTTGGAAAAATAACTCAACATCATTTCCACCCCAGGTACTGCATCAGCGTCCACACGGAAAAACCACCCAAAAATAAAATTGCCAAGATCATCATCATCTTTCTTCCCCAATTTGCCCTAAAGATCACCGGTAGTTTTTTTCTGTTTAGCCACATTATCATCACTGAAAAGATGAACATTGACCCGGCATTCAACACGGCTGAAACGATCACCAGTTGTAAAGGCTCTCTAAAACCAAGCATCAGTACTCCGATCTGCATCACGATCAGGATCCATAAGAATAAATAGAAGTATTTCGATAAGTTCTCCGATCTGAACTGAGAATATTTAATGATTGCCCAATTTTCTGCCATTATCTTTCCGGTTGTCGCCAATACGGAAAGTTGGGTAGCAAAAAGCATTAATCCTGCGATGATCAGAAAAACCCTTCCCCAAAACATCCCTATTCTCTCCCCGATTACTCCTCCCTCGGAAATCACAAAATCGACTCCGGTCACCCCGGTCAATTTGTTATGCACCGTTGCGTAAGACAACAGAGCCAAAGACAACATGGTTACCAGACCCGTTAACCAAAAGACCACACCGTGTTCAATGTTAACCAGTCTCCACCATTTCCAAAAAGTTCTCTTATTTTCTTCGGTCCCCTCAAATAGTTTCCCGGTCAACTCCACCTCTTCATGTTTTCCTGTCAAGATGCTTGTGATCCTCCCCATACCCGCACCCATGGCATACCCTTTTTCTTTCACATTTTGTGAAGTCCCAAGGTTAAGATTGCCTCCGGCCCCAGAAAAGGCTACCGCTGCCAAAAAACTGGCAATTGGCACCCCCAAGGGTAAAAACCGAAAACCTTCTCCTTTTCCAATAACCCCCATGGCCAACTGATTCCAGTCGCTTCCGTTTGCCAAATACCATGAGAGTCCCAATACGATTGGTACTCCCAAGATGATCAGCCATTTTTGCATCTGTTCCTGAGTGTTATAAAGCACAGGTCCAAGGGTCAGGGCAATTCCGCTTAGCAATATCATCCCTACCGCCAAACCCGTAGTCTCCTCAATTCCCAACCCCGCACCCATTATTCTGGCCGCGCTCGCCACTATCCCGGGCCACATCCAAGGCAACAGTGTAGAAACAATGAACCACACTGGAGCCAACTTTCCGACCAACCTTGTCCATCCCACGAACACGCTCTCTCCTGTCACCAATGTATACCTGGCGATTTCCATATTGATAAAAAATTGAAAAGTGATTCCCACCACCGCTCCCCAAATTAATCCCAGTCCGTAATTGGCCGACAAATATGGCCAAAGGATAATCTCCCCACTACCAAGACCTAAACCCAACAAAATAAAGGAGGGTCCCAATATCTTCCAAAAAGAAGGTGGACTTCTCAACTCTCCTCTACCATATGGCTTTAATTCCATAATTCATGTTACACCATACCTAAAACTAGGCTTATATAATATAATATCCAAACTTTATGGCGTTAACTATTTACCCTAGTCTAAGCGCCTGCCCTACATGGATCCCCACGAAACCGAATGGAGATGGCGATGTTACGATTCACGCCCTTCCGGACGAGGTTTCCAAGATAGTTCTCAAACCTAAAGATCTCGCCTTTATTACTATTCGTATTTCACCATTCCACCTCCCTCCCATCAACCCTGGTTCCCTCAACCTCTCAAATCTTCATCTCTCGACCCGCAGTTGCCTTGCCCAATCGGGAGTATTTGTTCACCTTTCGGAAGGTAGCCGTCTAGACCTCAATACTGTCGCTGCCCTCTCTCAAGGAAAGAGCATCCTTCTTCCGGCAGTGCTGGAAAATTTTGGCCAAAGCAAACTCCTTTTTAAAACAACTGACCACCTCGCCAGATTTTTCCATATAAATATCGAGGATCGCCTCAACGAAGATCAACTCAGACAACTGGCGAACAAGAACTGTTTCAGGGGAGTAGAGGGGATCGATTATAAAATCCATTTACATGAGGGCAATCCCACGATCGCCCTCAGGATCGACCCCCAAGAACTCTATCTTCCCTCTACAAGAACTCTCAGAGTCGTCTCTCGTCAAGACCTCTACCGCCACACCTCTCCGGGTTTTCACAAAACTGGGGCTAAATTCCATCTCTTTCAAACGCATTCCAAAGTCTATCTTCCCAAAAATATTATTGGGGTTATTAATCCTGCCATGGACCCGTCTACCATGACCCATCTCCCCTCTCTCCTGTTGGATCCGGGAACAAGTTGGAAGATCCGTCTTGAAACATATGGCGACCTCCCTCCAACCGACACCTCCTCTTGGGTTTTTGTTTCTCTCTTTAAATCCCCCCTCCTCAAATTCAGCGCCAAAAAAGACCTCGCCAGTTATGCCCCCTGCCTCCATTAACATCCTCTACAATAATAAGTATGAGTCTTGTCCATGTGGTCATTTTGGGAATTGTCGAAGGTATCACCGAATTCCTTCCCATCTCCTCTACCGGTCATCTGATCTTAGTTGAGTACTTGCTCAAAATACCCTCATCGGATTTTCTAAAAACTTTTGATATCTTTATTCAACTGGGAGCTATTCTGGCCGTGGTCTGGTTATATTTTCCCAAGATCATTAGTAACAGCAAGCTTTGGCGTTCCATAATTATTGCCTTTATCCCTACCGGTATTTTAGGAGCCCTTGCCTATCCGATCATCAAAAAGTTTTTATTGGACAACGTTCTCGTTACCGTGATTAGTTTATTTATCGGCGGCGTTCTCCTTCTCTTTCTAGACAAAAATTTTAGCAAAAAAAACGCTACTCACTCCGTTGCCAAACTTTCTCCTCTAAGACTATCTATCATTGGTGTCTTCCAAGCTCTCGCCTTTATCCCGGGAGTTTCCCGTTCCGCTGCCACAATTATTGGTGGTTTATCCGTAGGTCTGGATCGCGTTCAAGCGGTAGAATTTTCTTTCCTTCTCGCTATACCCACAATGGCGACCGCTGCTGCTTATGACATCTATAAATCAGGGCTTGTCTTTTCGGAAAATGAGTTGGGGTTCCTCATCATCGGCACTGTTGTCTCTTTCCTCACCGCCCTTCTGGCCATTAAAGCCTTCATCAAATTTGTCGAGGACAAAGGCTTCACCCCCTTTGCCATCTATCGTATAGTTCTGGCCCTGATCGTTCTTTCCACCCTCAAAGGATAGTCGGCTCCTCATCTTCCTTGTCCCCATTCTTCCCTTTCACGGTTGAGACACCGAAAAGATCATAAAACGCACAAAAACCGCTTAACCCCGTGATCACTAAAAACGCACCTAGTAAATAATAGAGAAGTGTTCCCCAGCCAACAGAAATATTGAACGCCAAAATCAATATCACGGATCCGGCTATTACCCTTATAACTCTTTCCCAACCACTCTCGTTTGATTTCATTCCTCAAAGTGATTATAAACAATCAAAGTATACATCTTTATTATCCATACATCAATTAAAAAATAATCATGACATTCTTTGGTTCCGTTTTGCGTGCTAAACTGATCTCATGCAAAACCCACTGGATAAATTTACCGATCAAGTCCAAGTTCTCAAAGATACAAATACTCTCAAACATTACCGAGTAGTCTCCTCTCCCCAAGATGTTTGGTTTGAGGTAGATGGCCAAAAAGTTCTCAATCTCTGCTCCAATAATTATCTTGGTCTAGCCTCTCACCCTCGCGTTAGGAAAGCAGCGATCGAAGCCATCGAAAAATACGGCGTCGGTACCGGTGCGGTTAGGGCTCTTTCAGGCAATTCCATACTTCACGAAGAGCTAGAAAAACAACTCGCCGATTTCAAAAAAACAGAATCTGTCATGGTTGTCCAGAGTGGCTTCATAGCCAACATCATCGCTGTTCAAACTCTCCTTGATAAAGAAGATATCGTTATCAGCGATGAGCTCAATCACGCCAGCATCATAGACGCCGTTAAGGTTTCCCAAGTCCAAACTAAATTTATCTATCCTCACAATAACGTCCAAGGTCTTGAAGAAAAACTAAAAGAGGCCACACTAATAAGGGAAAAAGAGAAACGCACCGACGGCACCGATAAAACCATTCTTGTAATCACCGATGGCGTCTTTAGTATGGATGGCGATATCGCCCCCCTCCCCCAGATAGTTGAGCTGGCCAAGAAGTACGCTGCCCTGACCATGGTAGACGACGCTCATGGTGAAGGAGTGCTCGGAGAAAAAGGCCGGGGTATTGTCGATCACTTCCACCTTCACGGTCAAGTGGATATCGAAGTCGGCACTCTATCCAAAGCCCTGGGTGTTATCGGTGGTTGTCTCGCCGGAAAAAAAGACCTCATCGAATACTATAAACAAAAAGCTCGTCCTTTTGCCTTCTCTACCGGCCTCTCTATCCCCGATACTGCAGCCCTGATTGAAGCAGTCAAACTCATTGAGTCGGAAAACCTGGTTGAGAAACTTTGGGACAACGCCAAATACCTAAAAGAACAATTCCAAAAACTGGGATTTAATACCGGAGAAAGCCAAACACCCATAACCCCTGTCATGGTTGGAGACGAACAGAAAGCTCGTGATCTCAGTTCGGCACTTTTTGAAGAAAAAGTATTTGCAACACCAATTCTCTTCCCCATGGTTGCCAAAGGTAAAGCCCGCATCAGAGTTATGCCTTCAAGTGCCCACACAAAAGAAGACCTCGATTTTGGTATTAATGCCTTCGCAAAAGTTGGTAAAAAAATGGGGCTTATTTAAAGCCCCGTTTTTCGTGCTATCTCAACTTCTTGATAGCCTTTTTTCCTTTTACTGTCAATTTCTTGACCGTCCTCTTGGCTTTCGCCACCTCAACCTTTCCTCTCCTCACTCCACCGCTAACAGCCTTCTTCACTTTTTCCCTATTCTCTTGTTTTGAAAGAAATACGGCGGCGGCTCCGGCGGCAATTCCCAGTGTGGCAGCTCCAATAGCTCCCAACAATCCTCGATTAACTTTCTTCTTGGCAGGTCTTCTCACTTTATTTTCAGGTGATTATTAACTACCTCTATTTAATCACATTTGTAGACTCTCTATCTCGTATAATAAAAACAGTCATGTCACGCAAGAAAATCAGAAACATTCTTTTGGCGATAATTACCATCTCACTTCCGATTTTATTGATTATTTTCTTTGCTAGAGACATAAAGAATATTGAAAAATATGTTCCCACTACCGGGATCGCCGGACCTCTTTTCTCAATTCTCCTCATGGGAATTCTCTCTGCTACCCCCATCCCCACCGATCCCATCGTTATTCTCAATGGTGCCATCTTTGGACCTTTTGTCGGCATTCTTGTTTCTTGGGCAGGTAATAACCTTGCCTCAGTTATTGAATATTTTATCGGTCGCGCTATCGGTACTATTTCCGATTTCGAAAAGCAAAAACAGAAACTCCCCTTTGGCCTGGGTAAGTTTCCCGCCGACTCCCCCTGGTTTCTGATCGGCGGCCGCTTCATTCCCTCTTTTGGAGGAAAATTGGTCTCTCTTGCTGGAGGGGTTTATCACGTTCGTTTCTTCCGCTATATCTGGACAGCCGTCATCGCTAATCTAATAGGTTCAATGTTCTTTTCTTACGGCGGACATTTACTCCTCTACCTCAACCGCTAATCTCTATTGTTGAAGATGGGACAGAAACCAGATCACTGCCAACTCCGCCACTCTCTCCAAGGCACCTTCCTCCTCAAATAGATGAGTAGCACCGGGAATCACCTCCATTTTCTTTTCGCATCCCATGTGAGTATATGCTTGGCGATTAAAATCTATCGTCTCCTTATCTTCCCCTCCTACGATCAACAATGTCGGGGACTCTATAAGGTCCAACTCATCTCCGGTCAGGTCCGGCCTCCCTCCTCTACTTACAACCGCTTTGATTTTGGTTCCATAATATGCCGATGCTGATAGCGCGGCTGCGGCTCCCGTACTCGATCCAAAGTAACCAATTCTAAGGTCCGCTAACTTCGGATTGTCCATACACCACCTGGTTACTCCGACCAATCTATCTGTTAATAATTCTATATTGAATCGATTCTCATACACCTGATCCTCCTCCTCGGTCAAAAGATCAAAAAGCAGTGTCGCCAATCCGGCATTATTCAATTCTTCGGCAACGTACGTATTTCTCGGACTCATTCTGCTACTTCCACTCCCATGCGCAAAGATTACCAATCCAACCGCCCCATCGGGAACCACCAAAAGTCCGCTCAGCTCTTCTCCAACGACCTTTATTTTAACCAGCGGATCCATACTCTAATTTATAACTATTCTTACACATTAATCAAGAGATTTTCGCCTTCTCCCCTCGCAAACCCCTTTTAACCACCCAAAACCGATCCAAACCAAAAAAACGACAGAACCGCGTCTCTCTCGTCAATTAATCATCGCAGGCTGATCAATCAGCATCTACACATTTTGCTTTTTCCCATCAAGTGCCCCAAGACGGCAACTATCACCAATATCCATCCCCAGGTCATAAGACCGGTTAAGCCGAAATATTCCACCAACAAAAAGGCCACACCAACACCCCCGATAAAATGGATCAATCCGCAAGACGACAGGCAACA
>CAZIPD010000003.1:0-2971 GCA_964541175.1 uncultured Pseudomonadales bacterium | reverse complement strand
ATTGCGGATGGCCGAGTTTTGACGATAACTTCCCGGAAGCTCTAAAACGCACGTCCTACCCGGATGGACAAAGAACCGAGATCCAATGTTCTAGATGTCTCGCCCATCTTGGACATGTATTTGAGGGAGAATTAATGACAACCAAGAACGTTCGTCATTGCGTCAATTCTCTCTCCATTAAATTTATTCCCAAAGATCAACAATTACCTCCACTGCTGAATGAATAACTCTGAAACAGCTACTCTTGCCGGTGGATGTTTCTGGTGCACCGAAGCAATATTCAAGCGCCTTAAAGGCGTCTACTCCGTCCTTCCCGGATATACCGGAGGGGAATTGAACGATCCTACCTACAATGATGTCAGTTCCGGAGAGACCGGTCATGCCGAGGCCATCCAAATTAAGTTTGATTCCACCCAAATACCTTATGAGAAAATTCTTGATGTCTTCTGGCACACACACAACCCCACTACACCAAATCAACAAGGTCAAGACGTCGGTTCTCAATATCGCTCTGCCATTTTTTATCACTCGGAAGAACAAAAAAATAAAGCCGAGATATCAAAAGCAGAATTTGAAAAGGAATCTGGCTACCCCGACCCGATAATCACTCAAATAGTCCCCTTTACCAAATTCTTCGTCGCTGAAGATCATCACCACAACTATTACGAGAAGAATTCGGGGTCCCCTTACTGTGAAGTGGTTATTAACCCAAAGATCCACAAACTCCTCAAGCAGTATAAAAAAGATATCAAGGAAGAATATCTGGAAGGAAATTAGAACACCAATATAAAGGCTGTTAAACTTAATTAATGCGTCTTTTTGCCTTTTTTGTTTTCATCGTTCTGGCTGCTTTTACGGTCTCTCTCTCACTGCTCAAACCTTCACTGCCCATTCCCGATGGCACAACACTGGCTATTTCTCTGATTTCCACTCCTACCCCAATTCCCACTCCCACCCCAATTGGTGATTACATTCCGCCGCAAATAGCCACCGCTTCCTCATATACGGTAATTCTGGTCGGCGATTCAATGATCGAAACTCTTGGGGTAAATTTTGATCAACTAAGGATCTCCCTTTCCAAACTGTATCCTCAAAAAGTTTTTGGTCTTTTCAATTATGGATACGGGTCTACCAACATCACCTCTGTCGATCAAAGGCTTACTCAAGAGACGTCATACATGGGAAGGACCAGCCCTGCTATTCTTGATCGATATTTTGATGTTTTCATCCTGGAGTCAATGGGGAACAACCCTCTTTCTCAATATCCCCTCGATGAAGGGCTAAGATTACAAACCGACGCCCTCAACAAAATAGTTTCTCAAATAGCCTTCTATCACCCCAACTCGATTATTATCTTTCTTGCCACGATCTCTCCTTCTCAATCTCATTACGGTAAAGGAGTTGTAGATCTCAGTCCTGAAGCAAGAAATCGTTGGGCGAACGAACGCCGTTTCTATATCGAAAATCATATTAACTTTGCCAAGACTCATCACATTCCCCTTATCAACGTCTACGAAAAATCCCTCGATCCACAAGGTGCCGCGCTCATAAAATACTTAAATCCCAGTGACTATATCCATCCATCAAGACTAGGGGTACAGTTTATCAGCCAAGAGATTGCCAACTTCCTCTACCAAAACAAGATCCTCTATTAAGTTCTCCCAAAAAAACATCCTCTTGACCTTCCACCTACTGGAAGGTACATAATCCTGATTATGGAATATTTTATGATCGGCCAAGTCGCAAAAACAGTCGGCTTACCCGAAAAAACGATCCGCTTTTACGAGGATGAACAACTCCTCTCCCCCGTTAATCGATCCGCTAATGGCTATCGCTCATATTCACAGGCAAACATTAAGGAACTTGAAATGCTCAAACAGGCCAGAGATCTCGGGCTCCCGTTATCTGAGGTAAAAAAACTTATGAAAGGCTGCACCGGTAGTACCTGTCATCACGATGAAAAATATATCGAGAACACCATTGAAAACTACATCTCTCTCCTGACCGGAAAGATTCATCAGCTCAAAGCTCTCCGGTCAAGGATGACACAGCTGAAAAGATCGGTCGCCTTATGTAAAGAAGATAACAAAGAAGACGGCTTGTGTTGTGACATTCTTCATCAATTAATAACACTAAACCCAGAAAGGGGGTGAAAATAATGAACAAACCAGAAGACTGTTGTGGTGGTGGACATTGTTGCTAGTCCTTTGGGAGTACCATGATCGCGACATGGTACTTCTGAAATAAAACAGAACAAGGATCCTTATTTCTTCCTCTTTTTCAACGCCAGTAAGACTCTCTTTCCGTCTTTCTTTACAATTCTTCCTGGAGCACCTACCACCGTACAATTACTCGGCACATCGTGCTCTATTATCACCGTCTCGGCCCCTATTTTTACGTTACTCCCCACTCTGATCGGTCCAAGTAGAGTTGCTTGACATCCGATAACCACGTTACTACCAATGCTTGGGTGTCTCTTCCCTTTGTCCTTTCCGGTTCCACCCAAAGTCACACCGTGATACATCACGCAATCATTCCCAACCTCCGCCGTTTCCCCGATCACGATTCCCATTCCGTGGTCAATGAACAATCCTCCTCCTATCTTTGCCCCCGGATGGATCTCGATCCCGGTCAGTTGTCTACAGATCTGTGAAACCAGTCTGGCCATAAATCTAAAACCCAACAAATAGAGTGGGTGAACAATGTATTTGTGGATCACGATAGCATGAAGCCCTGGATAGAGAATTGGCTCAAGCCCCCTGGCGGCGGGGTCATTTTTGTAGATAGCCTTAAAAGCATTTACCATATCGAATATTCTCGCACAATATCATCAACCATGAACAACGAGGACGATATAATCAACCCACCGACATTAAAGAACTCCCGAGAACAATAGCACCAGTATCAAAGCAGTTATTCCGCCGAAAATCGCCACCGTCTGAAGAAATAGTCTCACAGCACTCTTTTTCTT
>CAZIPD010000002.1:39673-47364 GCA_964541175.1 uncultured Pseudomonadales bacterium | reverse complement strand
TAGTCTTGAAGATCTTTCATGGAGCGGCTGACCTCACCAAAGGCTCCGGCTTCTTTTTTCAGGTCAGAGATGACGGCGGTTGCCTGATCAAGACGAGAAAAAAGTTCGCGGTAGTTTTGTTGGAGAGATTGGGCAGAAGATTTGGAATTTATATCCATTGACTGCTGAATGGATTTGAGCCAGGCAGTGAGAGTGGGGTCGGTCTTGGTCGTTTCGAGACGGGACTTGAGAAGAGTGTAGAGAATGATGAATCCCAGGAGGAGAAACGATAAGATAATAATGGTATCAATAGACATTAGATTCATTTTAGACCAATGGAGCGAAAAATACACGAAAGAAAGAAAAGATATGGGAGGCTTTTGATCATCGCAGCGATCAATTGGACAGCGATCGCTCTGGTGATCTGGAAGGTCAAGCCGGATACGTTAAGAGATTTCTTTTTCCCGGGAGCTTATTTGCCGATGATGTTGCTTGTCGCGGGAGGAGTATTTTGGTTACTGTCCATTTTATTTTTATCGTCAAAGAGGGCAGCCAGATGGACGCTGGGGATAATAATGTACTTGTTCTTGAGGGTGTGGGGTTTGGGGAGCTTGTTGAATGGAGTGTTGATATTCTGTTTGCTATTGAGTTTGGAGTTTTATCTGAGGAAAGAAACCAAACATCCCAAAAGCGAAGGTGATATAACTTTAAATAAGTAAAGTTATTAATCTGGACAGACTATGCAACTTTCGGCCAATCCGCTTAACAAGAATATTGAAAAACAACTAACGGCAATGCTGTACGGGATCCTAAGTGAGTTAAGTACTCCCGAGGAAATCGCCATGGTCCTGGGAGACTTGCTGACCGACGTGGAGAGAACGGCAATGATCAAGAGACTGGGGATCGCCGTATATCTGGATAAGGGCAGAAGCTATGAGGATATTAAGAATAATATCAAGGTGAGTTCGGCAACGGTGGCCAGTGTGGCCGGAGCACTGGGTAACGAGGGCTGGCAGGAGATGATCAAAAGGATCAAAGCAGAGGAGTGGGCCGAGCAGTGGACGGACAAGATCTCCAAGGGGATCAAGAGGATTTTGCCACTATAGGCTTGATTTTATGACGAAACGGAGGTAGAATCCTTTTCGTACTTTAACCAGCTAAGTTCACTTAAGGAGGCACAAAATGGAAAAGTTTTCTTTTGATAAGGACAGGTGTCTTAATTGTGAGGGGATGTTGCCGGATGACTGGAACTCTCACTTTTGCCCCTCATGCGAGCCAGAGTTACCCGGGTCAAAGACCATCCGACTGAAGATAGCTCCCGACGCGCACGTTTCCGGAAAAGAAATGTCCGAGATCGAGATGATGATGATCGGGAGCATGGATGAGGGTGAGATCGGCTATATCAAGCCGGCATCTGTGTTCGTGGAACAAGGAGACTACAGGGTCTCGGCGTTCTGCTTGGTCAGGGCGAAAGCCGACCAGGAATACACGATGAGGATCCTTTTTCGAGATGACCTTGTCCGGATAGACATTAATTCTCTTATTGGGACTTGGTTCGAACCGGGCAGGCCCCCAAACACCACAGAGGGGTTCTATTACCCCGTGGATGTGATTGATTTCAATAACTGGACCTCATCTTAGGATGAGGTCTTTTTTGTGAGGTAAAATTGACGCATGGCTAAATACTATGTGACCACTACCCTCCCTTACGTTAACGCAGACCCACACATCGGTTTTGCCATGGAGATCATTAGAGCCGATGTGCTGGCAAGGAGCCACCGGCTGATGGGAGACGAGGTCTTTTTTAACACCGGGACCGATGAGCACGGACAGAAGATCTACCAGAAGGCGATCGAGTCGGGAAAAACACCTCAGGAATATTGCGACGAATATGCGGAAAGATACAAGAAGTTAAAAGAGACACTTGATCTTAGCTTTGACAGTTTTATCCGGACAACCGATGCACATCACTTGGCAGCAGCCCAGGAATTTTGGAAGAGGTGCGAGGCTTCAGGAGATATCTATAAAATGATGTACAAGATAAAGTATTGTGTGGGGTGTGAGCTGGAAAAGACGGATTCCGAACTGGAGGAGGGAAAATGCCCTATCCATCCGAATCAGGAGATCCAGTTGATCGAAGAGGAGAACTATTTTTTCAAGTTCTCAAAATATCAAGACAGGTTGTTGGAGCTATATAAAAATAACCCGGATTTTATTGCCCCGGGATTCAGACAGAATGAGATGGTACAGTTTCTTTCCGGTGGGCTACAAGATTTTTCTATCTCCAGACTGAGAGAGAAGATGCCCTGGGGAGTTGATGTGCCCGGAGACGAGAAACAGGTAATGTATGTTTGGTTCGATGCTTTGGTGAACTATGTCAGTTGCCTGGGATGGCCGGAGAACGAAAGTAAATTCAATGATTTTTGGCCGGGAGTTCAGCTTTGCGGGAAGGATAATTTGAGACAACAAACCGCCATGTGGCAGGCGATGTTGATGTCGGCGGGATTGCCGACTTCAAAACAAGTATTGGTCGGAGGATTTTTACTTTCAGGCGGTCAGAAGATGAGTAAAAGTTTGGGGAATGTGATCGACCCGGTGGCATGGGTAGAAAAATATGGAGTGGACGCAATGAGATATTTTTTGACGGCTTCGGTCTCGGTATTTGAAGACTCGGATGTGACCCTCGAGAGATTTGAGGAGGTATATCAAGCATCATTGGCCAACGGGATAGGAAATCTTTCCGCCAGAGTGGCCGCGATGGCGGAAAAGGAAGGATTAGATCTTCCCAAGGAGAGTCTTGGTATGAGGAAAGAAGTTATTGAAGAGATCGGTAAGTACAACTTTGACAGGGCGATGGGGTTGATATGGGAGAAGATAGCGGAGAGTGACACTCTGATCAATAGACGTGAGGTGTGGAAGCTTATGGGTGAGGAGAAGATACAGGTGTTGACCGAGTTGGTAAAAAACCTAAGACAGATAGGGTGCGACCTACAACCTTTCATGCCAAAGACCGCAGAGAAAATACTCTTACAGTTCAATAACGGTGAGGTGAGACGAGGTGAGGCTCTATTTATGAGACTGGTGAAATAAATGCTGATCGACACACACTGCCATCTGACGGACAGCAAACTTTCGCAAACTCGGGAGGTGTTGTCGAGGGCACTTGAGGCGGAGGTCGGGAAAGTGATATCGCCGATGACAGAGCTTTGGAGCTGGGACGAGACGAGGAATCTTATTGAGAAAAATGAGAATGTCTATGCTTTGGTGGGAATCCATCCGGAGGAGTTGGACGAAGTGGGACCTCTGGGAGTGGAGATGAAGAGGTTGGGAGAGATCATGAAGCACCCGAAGATATTGGGTGTCGGTGAGGTGGGTTTGGATTTTTACCACGACAAGGAAAAACGAGGGAAAAACAAACAAATCGAGTTTTTCAGAGCGCAGGTGGAGATGGCGATCGAGGCGGGGAAGAGTGTGGCTATTCATATGAGGGACGCGGAGGAGGAAATGAGGGCAGTGCTCTTTGACCTTAAAAGGATGCCTAGAGGGCAGTTCCATTGCTTTGCGGGTAGTGAGGAGTTCCTGAAGGAGATATTGCGCCTGGGGTTCTACGTTAGTTTTTGCGGGAATATCACCTACAAGAGCGCCGGGAACCTGAGAGAGCTGTGTAAAGGGGTGCCTCTGGAGAGGCTGCTGCTGGAGACCGATAGCCCATATTTATCGCCTGAACCGCTAAGAGGAAGCGTAAATGAACCCGCAAATGTTAAAATAATAGCTAAGTTCATGGCCGAATTGAGAGGTGAGAGCTTCGAAAAACTCGCCAACCAAACGAGCCTTAATGCCAAACATGTTTACTTTTCTTAGATATCTTATAAAAAAATATCCTCACGCGAGCCAAAGGGCGCTTGAGATCTTGCCCGGCTTCACCAGCTGGAGCTTTATCCTATTCCCGGTCTGGGGATCAATTTTCTGGCCTATCGGTGTCGCCTATTTTATTATCGCTTTTAATGTTTATTGGCTTTACCGTTCGGCTACTCTGTCGTGGGCGGCGGTGGTGTCCTATTACAGAATCCAAGCGTGGCAAAAATATGACTGGATGGGAGATGTGTTGGGTTTTTCCGATTGGGAAGAGGTAAAACATGTGATTGTGTTGCCGACATACAAAGAACCGGGGGAGATATTGGTGAGGACACTGGAGGCTTTGGCCAGACAAACGATCGGGGCGAAACAAATCATCCCCATCGTTGCTATGGAGCAGAGGGCGGGAAGCGAGATCAACGAGAGCAGAGTGGAGATGATAAAGAAGGAATTCAAGGATACTTTTGCAGGATTATTTTTTACTTATCATCCTGCCGACCTTGAAGGTGAGGTAGTTGGGAAGTCCAGCAATGCCGCATGGGCAGGGAAAGAGTTCCGTAAGGAGCTGGCGAAACACAAGGATTGGGATATCAATAAACTGACCATTTCTTCCGTTGATTGTGATGTGGCACTTCATCCAAATCACTTGGCGGCGGTAGCATTCCATTTTATGGACGATCCAAACCGATACAGGAAGATCTGGCAAGGGGCGATAGTGTTCTACAACAATATCGAGAGGATCCCGTGGCCAATGAGAGTGTTCAACCGGATGAGCAGTGTGATCAACATGGCCCAACTTTCCCGACCCGACAGATTGATCAACTTTTCCACTTATACCTTGAGCTTGAAATTGATGGATGAGATCGATTACTGGGATACGGATGTAATCCCTGAGGATTATCGAATTTTCTTTAAAACATATTTTGCCACCAAAGGAGAGGTGGAGGTGGAACCTTTGTATATCAGTGTATCGGCCGATGCTGCCGAAGCTCATGGATTTTGGAGTACTTACACCAACACTTACGAGCAGGTAAAGCGTTGGGCATGGGGTGCCAGTGACGACGCTTACATCATCAAAAAATATATATTGGACGAGGATGCTCCTTTCTGGGACAAGACCATCCGAGTGTTCAAGGTTATGGAAGATCATTTTATGTGGCCGGTCAATTGGTTCATCATTACCCTGGGAGCCAATATGCCTCCTTTGTTGAACGAAACTTTTTCGAGGACAGTGATGGGAAAAACGCTACCACAGGTATCTTCGGCGATCATGACCATTTCACTCGTCAGTATGATCGCGATGGTGCTTATAGATATAAAGGCTCGACCTAAGGTGAAGGAACTACCTTTATGGAGGAAGATACTCTCACCCTTCGAATTCATTTTGTTACCGGTGGTGGGATTTTTCTTTTCCGCGCTGCCCGGGTTGGACGCTCATACAAGACTGATGATGGGTAAGTATCTTGAGTACAGAGTGACCGAGAAAAAGGCTTAGAGCGGGGGTGGATGTTATATACTCAAACTGTGAATGAGGAAGGAAAAATGAGCTGGTCTCAGATGATATTTACCACCGGAATTGTGGCCATTTTGATCATGGGAGGAAGTCTTGCTTGGCTTTGGGGAAAACTACCACCGGAACTACCCTGGCTTTTTTCCATGCCCTGGGGTGAACAACAGTTGATCAGGAAGGAGTTATTCGCCGGTATGCTGGGCGGATTATTGGTCTTGTTTTTGATAACGAACGGGGTATCGGAATGGATCGGAAAAAGGGATGAGATAACGAAGAATACTATTTTGGGGGGTGGATTGTTGGTGGTGTTGATGTACTTGGCCGGATTCTTGAAGGTAATCAGCATAATACTCGGGATATGATCCCCACCGCCGGAATCACCGCAATACCTTTTGTCGTTTCGCTGATATTAAGCTTGGTGTTGACACCATTGACGATATTTCTTTTTACGAAGAAGGGGTGGGTGATCGACCCGCGGAAGTCACCGCATCCGGCTCATATCCACAAGGAGCCGGTCCCTAAAGGCGGAGGGCTACCGATATTATTATCGGTGGGGATCACAGCGCTGCTATTTCTTAATTTGGACAAACATTTGGTGGCGATATTGGTCGCGGCCTTGATCACCGTGATCGTGGGGCTTATCGACGATGTCAGAGGGGTGAATCCTTATGTCCGCTTGGGAGTAAATATCTTGGCGGCGGGGGTGATAGTGATATCCGGAATCGGTATCGCTTTCGTTTCCAACCCACTGGGAGGAATTATCGATCTATCTTGGCCAAGGTTGGTGATAGATCTTTTTGGGACACACAAGGAGATCTGGATATTGGCGGATATTTTTGCACTGCTATGGATCCCGGTACTGATGAACGCTATCAATTGGTCTTCGGGTGTGGACGGTCAGATCAGTGGGGTAGTGGCGATCGCGGCTTTCGTTCTGGGACTGATTTCTTTAAGCTTCAGTGCCGATATCACACAGTGGCCGGTGGCGATCTTGGCTTTCGCGACCGCCGGAGCATTTTTGGGTCTGACGGTTTTCCATTTTTATCCGCAAAAAATCATGCCGGGGTATTCGGCGACATCTTTGGCAGGCTTGTTACTGGGAGTGATCTCAATATTGGCAACGGCTAAGGTAGGAGCTTTGATCGTCGTCTTGGGAGTACCTTTCATTGATTTTGTTTACATCGTCGTGAGAAGAATAATGTCAGGTAAGTCACCGGTGTGGGGAGACAAGAGCCATCTACATCACCGATTGCTCGAGTTGGGTTGGGGAAAAAGAAGAGTGGCTTTATTTTATTGGACAATAACGGCGGCGCTGGGAGTGGCAGCACTAAACTTTCAAGCACGAGTGAAGTTATTCATTATAATAGGCTTAGCATTATCAATGGCAGGGTTTTTAATATGGCGATACTTAGAGCGCTCATCCGAACGGCGAGACCAGCTCAGTGGCTAAAAAATTTAGCCTTGTTCGCACCGCTGGTATTTACCGGGTGGCTTTTCCAACCCGAGGCTTTTAATCTGGTTTTGAGAGCGGCGCTGGTATTTACCGTTTTAAGCAGTACGACTTATTTTTTCAATGACCTGCTGGATGTCGAGGCGGATAAGTTACATCCGGTCAAAAAGAACCGGCCGATCGCTTCGGGACAGGTGCCTTTGCCGTTGGCATATTTTGTCTTGATCGCGGGAGTGATCATTGGACTGGCTTGGGCTTATTCGATCAACTATTATCTGTTCCTTTGTGCTTTGACCTACCTAATCATCCAGGTGTTCTATTCCACTATCTTGAAACAGATCCCGATCATTGACGTAATCGTGATCGCATTTGGATATCTATTGAGGGTGTATGCCGGTGCACTAACGATCTCGGCTCATATGGACGTATGGTTTTTGTTGACGGTGATCTCGGTATCTTTGTTCTTGGCTGTCGGAAAAAGAAGAGGCGAGATGACACTCTTGGCCGGTCAAGGACAGACAAGGGCAACGCTGAAGAGGTATACCGAGTCGCTGTTGGATATCTATACGGGAATGTTCTCGACCGCTACATGGATCACATATGCTCTGTTTACTTTCAATCATCCGAAGATCGTTCCCGATGGGAGGGCGTTAAGTTTGATATCGATATTGCCGAGGACGCTGGTGTCCGAGAAATGGATGATGATCACCATTCCTCTGGTGGTCTACGGGATCATGAGATATTTACAGTTGATCTACGAGAAGAATGAAGGTGAAAGTCCCGAGAAGATATTGTTGTCGGACAGACCACTGATGATCACCGTGGTGGTGTGGATGATAACGGTAGTGGGAGTTATTTATTACTTGGGCTAGTGGATAGGGAGACGCAACTTTCTCC
>CAZIPD010000002.1:0-39573 GCA_964541175.1 uncultured Pseudomonadales bacterium | reverse complement strand
ATGGGCAGAGGAAAATAAGGAGAGATATCTTTAGTTATTTTATTTGACGAGCTTGGCGTACTGACTTGAAACATAGCCCCATTTGTCCTTGAGGTATTCTATGTAGTACCAACCGGCGGTTTCCATATCTTTGTAGTTAAAGGAGTCTCCGTGGTTCACCTTTGCCAGCTCATCCGATGAGATACTCGCTTCAGCTCTAACTCTAGCCCAGGTCATAACCGGGGAGACTATTTCCACATATGGTTTCACAAGGAGGGCGGAGATCGTGGCCTGTTTGGGAAGAGGAGTGATCGTAGAGGCTCCCTTTGACGGGGAAGGGGTAGCTGAGGGAGTAGCAAGAGGTGAGGGCGTAGGAGTGGGAACGACCGGGGCCGTTGCCAGAGTGACATTGATGACCAGGCGCTGACCGGCAAATACACGGCCCTGGACCCGTTTGTCTTGGTATCCAGGAGCGGAGAAATCAAAGGTATGTTCTCCGACCTCTATATTTTCGATGGGGCGATTGGTAAAACCTTTAGGGACTTTATCTACGGCGACCGAAATATTTGAGGGATTACTGATGATGCTAACTTCAGTAGACTTTTTGTCGTTGAGCTTCTCGAAGGAGAGGGTATGATTGCTGGATTGGTCTTGGGTCTTGCCAAACTGTCTATCGACAATGATTTGATAGCCCGGGGAGAAGACTGTCTTAATCTCCCATGGTTGAAGTTCCTGATCTATGGGTGTGAGTCTGATCGTGTATTCTCCGGCTTTTAAATTTTCGTTGACGTAAGGAGTTTTACCGTAGCTTTCACCATTGATGGTGATCTCGGCTTGGGGATTGGAGGTAATTTGAGTTCCCGAACGGCGAGAGAAGATATTGAGGCTACAACCTGAGAGAAAGACAGAAAAAAGAAGCAGGCTCAGGAAACTAATTAGTCTCGATTTCATATTAAGCTTAGTGTACCAGATAGATGCTAAAATATGAAAGATTTCGGCCGGTTGGCGAAGGGGTAACGCTGCGGTCTGCAAAACCGCCATGCGCCGGTTCGACTCCGGCACCGGCCTCACAAACATCGTTCAGTTCAACGGATATTTTTTCCGAGAGCTAAACGAATGCCTCGCCAGCTTTGATCACTTCTTCAACCAAACGGTTGGAGTAACCCCATTCGTTGTCGTACCAGGCCAAGACTTTTACGAGCGTGCCGTCAACAACTCTGGTCATATCAAGATCCACGATGCTCGATTCCGGACGGCCGACGATGTCCGAGGAAACGATGGGCTCGTCAACCACTGCCAGAATTCCTTTATACATGGGTGAGTTAGCCGCGTCGATGAAGATCTGATTGACCTCTTCTTTGGAGGTAGAGCGCTGCGTGACAAAGGTAAAGTCACTGATCGAGCCGGTAATAACGGGAACGCGAAGGGAGATCCCGTCAAAGAGGCCTTTAAGCTCGGGTACCGCCTGGGTGGCAGCGATGGCTGCGCCGGTGCTGGTAGGCACGATATTCTCGGCGGCGGCTCGAGAGCGACGAAGGTCCTTGTGAGAGTTATCCTGGAGATTTTGATCGTCGGTATATCCATGAACCGTGGTAAGCATGGCTTTGAGAATGCCCAGTTTTTGGTGGAGAATGTCGGCTACGGGGGCAATACTGTTGGTAGTACACGAGGCGTTGGAGATGACCGAGTACATACCGACCCTGTCTTTGGTGAAGATATCGTCTTCGTTAACTCCCAGAATGGCGGTGGGGACATCGGTCCCTTTGGCGGGGGCGGAGAGGACGACGCACTTGGCACCACCCTGGAGGTGGGGGGTAGCTTTTTCGAGGCTGTTAAAGATGCCTGTAGACTCGATGACGACATCGGACTTGTACGTGCCCCAAGGGATCTTGGCAGGTTCACGCTGAGCAAGCACAGGGAGCTTAAGACGACGTTTGGGGTGTTCAATGAGAATGTAGCCTAAGAGGGGGTTGGCATCGGATACCTGATCCGGAGCCTGTACTTCTTCGGTAGTAATGGAGTACGGAAGAACTCCATAGGAGGTGTCGTATTTGAGGAGGTAGGCCCAGCCTTTGACCCCCAGAGAGCCTGAGGTATTGATGGCGGTGAGATCGAGCGTGTCGAGATGGTCTTTAAGCCAAACCCTGGTGGCCGAGCGGCCGATGCGACCAAAGCCGTTGATGGAGAAGTTAATCATGGACAGTAATATTGATTACTAAACGGTCGCACCTTGGCGATCCATACTCAATATTACTATTTTTTTAGGGATTTTAGTACCTCCAGGAGGGGATGCGTGCCTGTGGCCAGATATTCGAGCATGGCACCGCCACCGGTAGAGACAAACCCGTAGTCGGTATACGCAAAGCCCAGAGAGGGTATCGCGGCCAGGGTATCACCGCCTCCAAGAATAGTGAAGGCAGACGAGTCTTTGAGGCTTAGGAGGAGGCTTTTGGTGCCTTTGGCGTGTATCCCGTCCTCATAGACCCCGGGGGGGGCGTTGAATACGATCATCTTGGCTTTGGCTATCTCTTGGGAGAATAGGGAAATGGCCCCGTCGTTGAGGTCTAAGCCATCGACGGTGAGGAACTGAGGCTGTGCCAGCTTACCACCAAGAAGGACACGGTCAAAATGAGGTCGGAGCTTGTCAATGATCTCCAGTTTGTCGGTCTTCGCGCCCGAGACGATGAGTAGGGTGGGGTGTGCGGGTCGCTCAAGGACCTTGGCGAGCGTAGTCACCTCTTTGTCGAACCTGAGTCCGGTGTATGTAGGCACAAGTTCGGGTATTATGCGCATGGAGGCGCAGGGTCTGTATGTCGAAAATGCTTCATAAATGTAAATATCCGCTCCGGTGGCAATTTGGGAGGCGAATTCCCTATCTTCTTTTTCTTCACCCGGATCGAAGCGTAAGTTCTCAAGGAGGGAGAGAGGGAAGTCCCCTGTCCACCACTCCCCTGGAGAAAAACCCGAAGGAATAAAGGGAATATCGCGATTCAGGCGTGATTTTAACCACTCTTGAACGGGAGCCAGGCTCAGAGAAGGATCTTTTCCTTCCGGGCGACCCATATGCCCTATCAGAAGAGTGTGCCGGGCATTTTCAAGGCAGAAACCGATGGTGGGGAGTAGAGCCTCGAGGCGATAGTCATTCTCTACCCTACCGTCCTTGACAGGCACGTCCAGATCGGCACGGATGATGACATTCTTGTTCTTGAGTTGTTCAGGGGTAAGCATAGATATAGTGTATACCAGATCAAAATCCGTGCCTGTGACGAGGCTATTCACCGGGCGTGGATTTGACATTACGGGGTAGCAATGTTAGTATATCCGCCTGTCTAGTAATGTCTAGACATTTTTTGTCTTGAGGCGGGTTTCTACCCGCATCTATGATACTAAACATACTACCTAAATGCAGGGTCTCTAACCCCTTTTCTAAACTTCTTAGACCCGTGTTCGAAACAAAATGGATCAGAACCGCTTTGGGCGGAGGATTTGCTATCACCTCACTTGCTTCAGGATTGATACTCATCCCTGCCGACAATGCTACCGTTCTGGCCAACTACCCAATAATAGACACTCAGATCGTTCTTGAAACGAAAAAGAGCATGTCTAATGTTTTGCCGGACTTTACCGGTGTCTCTCAGGGTTTCCATTTTGGACACCCAGGAGTAGACATTACCGCTCCTTTGGGATCCAAACTATACCCACTTAAGAGTGGTGTGGTCATGAGGATCGAAAACTCCAGATGGAACTACGGAAGAGCCGTTTATATTGATCATGGAAACGGTCTTTTGACCCTTTATGCTCACATGGGCAAGATCTATGTGGAGGAAGGAGATGAGGTTTCAACCGAAAAACCAATTGGTGAAGTCGGATTGACCGGTAATACTTCAGGTCCTCATCTGCACTTGGAGATTAAAAAGGAAGATAGAACCGTTAACCCAAGACCTTATCTGACGCTTAATAAGGAATAAGTATTTCTCACAGTTATCCCGGTGTTTTGCTTTATTTGTCAATCCTTTTTGTTGTGTGGAAAACTCACCTATTTTGGGGATATCTTTTTTACCGTCTTAATTTAAAGGCGAAGAGGTTAATTTCCGTGGACCTAGTCCTTGGAGAGGATGGTGAATTCTTTTCCGTTCAGTGAGAACTTCTCCCCTTTTTTTGATTCTTTGAGTTTTCTGCCAAGGGGAGATTCTTGGGATATAAGGGTAATCTCTCCAATCAGCTCACCACCCAGTCCTTCCGGTACCAGAGCGTACTGCTTATTCCCTATCGGGGTAGTGAGAGCAAAAAGAGTGGGGGTAAAGTTTTTTATATTTCTTTCTAAACCAACAAGTCTTTTTTTCTCATCGTTTAAAGAATCGATCATCTGTTCGGCGAGCTGCCTTGATTTGTCAGAATGAGATTCCATCGGGGTCGCCGAATGGTCACGTTCAAAGATGGCGTTTTGGAGATGTTTTTCAACGCTGTCCAATTTCCGGTCGAGAACCGATTGAATGTCGATCATGGGTTGAATTATATCTAACGAAGAGATAATTGGCTTTGACGTATTTTATCTTCGGGGCGTTCGTAAAACCAACGGAGCTCGTTGCCGGTCAAGTCGTCCAGCTTCCCGATATATTCCTGAGTCACATCGAGGATGAAAACCGTACCGTTCCGGGAAGTATATCGGCACCAGGCATGACCTCCTTGCCCCTCAACAAAATTCCTGTCTACGGAGACCTTCCCTCCCAGGTGGCCATCTTTACAGAGACGCTCGAGGAGATATGCACAAAGTAGATTTTGGTGGCGACAGACCCCACCTCTTTTGATATATACCTTGAGACCTACTTTTTTGTCCGGCCAGATATTGAGCTCGTTAGCGATATCTTTAACTCCGTCTTCACCAATGAATTTGATCCTTTTGGTGGCTATATCAAAGACCGCCCTGAGGGCATTTGTTTTATAGTTTCCGCCTCTTTCTTCGATGAGCGTTTGTACTTCTTGGTAGATTTCACTAAGAACAGGCATCGTTTCGTCATCAACGACTATTGCCTCTCGCTCTGATCCGCCAAGATAGACTCCCTTATTTATGGGAACGTCTCTACCGATGATGCGTCTTCCCTGCCACATCCCGTAGCGATTTTCTTGGGTAGGTTCCTCAAAGAAGCGGTCGTATTTCAGACGTGATTGGACTAACAGTGTTTTATCAAAGTGGACCTTAGGTTCGTCCTTGTTCCGGCCTTGAATATTGTTTGATGATGCTTTAATCCTGTCCAGTAGTTGTTGGAGTCGACTTTTTTCTGTTTTTACGGGAGATTCGGGTGATATATCCGGCATGTCTTATCTTACATAGTGAGATCCCCGATGACTAGAGTATCACTCCAAACTCATCCAAAGAAGGCGGCAAGCATGAGTTCTAAAGGGACTCCAGTTCTGTGAGAGTTTAACAATTCCTTCTTTGTCATTCCTGTCCAAACCATAGAGTTTTTCGATGGCCGATCTAATCCCCAAATCCCCTACGGAAAATATATCCGGTCGATGAAGGGTAAAGATGAGGAACATTTCTACGGACCATGGGCCGATGCCTTTAATTTTAATCAAGTTTTTCGTAATATCCTCATCGGACATCCGGTCAAAGGAGTCGGGGTCGATCTGCCGGTCGAGAATTGCCTGGGCGATGTTTTTGACGTAGAGTGCTTTGGCTTTGGAGAATCCAACCGATCGAAGAGTTTCATTAGAGGTCGTAACCAGCACTTTAGGAGTGGGAGTTTGAGGATAGAGGGAGAGGAAGCGATCGAAGATGCTTTTGGCCGCTTTCATTGATAGTTGCTGTCCGGTGACTATCTCGATGAGGTCGAGAAAATAATTTTGCTGTTGACCCCAGTATTCCTTAATCGTGAAATTGTCCAAAAGGTTTTTCATTACCGGGTCGAGGGAGAGATGAGCTTTGGCTGCTTCGTCCATGTAGTTGATGATAACAAAAAAGACCTCCAAACGAGGTCTTTTTTTTGTGGGCATATTATTTTGCCGATTACATATCCATACCACCCATTTCGGGTGAGGTGGTTTTCTTCTCTTCGGGAAGATCCGTAATTAGACACTCCGTGGTGAGAATCATGCTGGCGACGGACGCAGCATTGATAAGTGCGGATTTGGTGACTTTCACCGGGTCGAGTATTCCGGCCTTGATCATATCTTCGAATTGGAGGGTAAGAGCGTTAAAGCCATAGTTAAGGATGGTGCTTTCTTCAACTTTCTTGACGGCCCAACCGGCATCGACCCCAGAGTTTATGGCCAGCCAACGGAGCGGCTGTGATAGAGAGCTGCGGACGATCTGAATACCAACTTCCTCATCGGAGTTTTCCGCCTTGACCTTATCAAGAGCTTTTGCTGTCCTTATCAGGGCGACACCGCCACCGGGGACGATACCCTCTTCGATGGCCGCCTTGGTAGCCCCAACAGCATCTTTAACTCTTTCTTTAAGTTCATTTAGCTCTACTTCAGTGGCGGCACCGACTTTGATCACGGCGACACCACCTGATAGCTTGGCCAGTCTTTCGGAAAGTTTTTCCTTGTCAAACTCGGAGGTGGACTTGGCGTATTCTTTTTTGATCTGATCGAGACGAGCCTTGATCTCTTTGGCAATCCCCTTACCACCGATGATCTGGGTATTGTCTTTGTCCGACCAAACACGATCAGCGCGTCCGAGATCTTCGATGGTGACCGAGTCGAGTTTGCGACCAGTGTCTTCGGAGATGAGAGTGCCACCGGTAAGAACGGCTATGTCTTGGAGAATGGCTTTGCGGCGATCACCGAAAGCGGGAGCTTTAACGGCGAGGATGTTGAAAGTACCACGCATTTTGTTGACGACCAGAGTTGCTAAAGCCTCTCCTTCGATGTCGTCGGCGATGATGACAATGTTCTTGCTGACCTTCATGGTATTTTCGAGGAAAGGAAGCATATCGTTTATGGCGGAGATCTTTTGGTCGGTGATCAAAATGTAGGGACTCTCGATGGCGGCTTCCATATTACCGGAGTCGGTAACGAAATATGCCGAGGCATAGCCTTTATCAAACTGCATACCATCTTTGTGTTCGATCTCAAAATCCATACCTTTCGATTCTTCAACGGTGACTACACCGTCACGACCGACGAGCTTGAGAGCATCGGAGATCTTAGCTCCGATCTCCGGGTTTTGAGCGGAGATGGTAGCAACAGATTGCCATTCATCTTCGGAGAGTTCCTTTTTAATTTTATCCAGTTCGTTGACGATAGCAGCGACAGCTTTATCGATACCACGCTTCATTTGCATCGGGTTTGCCCCGGCAGCGACGTTCTTCATTCCCGAGACAACCATCTGTTGGGCAAGGAGGGTGGCAGTTGTGGTACCGTCGCCTGCTATATCGTTGGTCTTGCTGGCGGCTTCTTTGACGAGTTGGGCTCCCATATTCTCAAACGGATCAGGAAGTTCGACTTCTTTGGCAACGGAGACGCCATCGTGAAGGACGGTGGGTCCTCCCCATTTCTTGTCAATGGCGACGTTCCTGCCCTTGGGACCAAGGGTGGTGACGACGGCTTTGGCCAGTTTGTTAACTCCTAGGAGAAGCTTTCCCCTAGCCTCTTCGGAAAAGATGATCTGTTTTGCCATATTATTTATTTATTTTTTAAATTTATTTCTTTACTAGTGCGAGAATGTCGTCGAAACGGAGGAATTGGTATTCGGTATCTCCGACTTGGACTTCGTTACCTCCCCACTTCTTGTAGATAACGGTATCACCGGCTTTGACAGGAGAAGAGGATTTGACACCACGATCGTTGACCATGTCGTCCCCAGCGGCGAGAACGGTGCCGTATTGAGGTTTTTCCTCATGAGAGTCAGGGAGATACAGACCGGAGGCGGTCTTTTTTTCCTGCTTTGCAGGTTCTACTAATACGTACCCAGGAGCGGGTTGAAGTTTTTTAACGGTAAGGGTGTTAACCATATTTTTACTAACTTTATTAATTAGCATTCCGGAGAGTCTCGAGTATACCAGAGTTGTCAGTCCTAAAATAAGCACTCGATGTCTCCGAGTGCTATTTTTACAGAAAAAAGAGTGGGTGTCAAGTAATTACAGAGCGGCGCCTTTGAAACCGGGACAGTTAGCTTTAGCCCAGTCAAGATATATGGTCTCGCATTCCGGACGGGGAGCTCCACCCGGCCCCGGCATACAGTCAACCCATTCTCCCGGGGGGCAGGTGTAGGCGGCAGAAGATTCACTGCCGGTGATCCTGAAAGAATCGATTATCGTTTGTCTATCTTGATATATCTGAGAGGTCATTATCGGAGCAGTGTCGGTGCCGGGGATGAAACTGAGTGAGTAGACCTTGGTCTTTCCCGGAAGATATATGACACGACCGATAAGACCGGCTGCCAGGAACTCCTCTTCCCTCTCTACCCCGGTAACGCCATTAACGACGATTTCTTGAGTACTGATGACTTTTTTGCTTGGTTTCCCTTCGAAAGCTGTCGCAGAAACTTTGTCTTGTTGGGCAAGATATTGGGTGATTGATGTCCCCTTTGGTAGATCCCTAACCAATATTTCAAAGGTGCTGTTGTCAGTTGCCTGATACTGGAAGAGGTAGGGAAATTCTGCCGTGTTCCCCGATTGGATCCAGCTCACGGGCATTTCAACGGAGAAGCTGTATTCAAGACTGGTAACCGACTGCGTCAGAGGGGCGGTCGGTGTAATCTCGACCGTAGGGGTTGGAGTGGTTTGACCAGGAAGACCGATCGGGGGGAGGAAGTTGGCCGCTAAAACACCGACCAGCGTACCAACCAATATGAGAGAGAGACCGGTTAGGAGAATCCTTGGACTACCAGATCCGTTCTTGGACGTGATGGTTGTTTCCAGCTCCAATGAAGATGTTGGTTCCGGGGAAGGAGGACTGAAAGGCGCGGGTTCGAAGGTCGTGGATTCAAAAGAAGTTGGTTCAGGTGAAAAGGGAATGTCGTCTGACGGATGTGGGCTGAAAGGTTCTCTTTCTACTGTGGGAGCTTCATTGTAAGGGGCTTCTTCTTGAGTGATCAATTCGTCGGCTGGAGCAGAGATAATATCAGTCTGAGGAGGTAGCGGAGGGAGGTTTGTTCCCGACTGGGACTGAGGTGTCTCCCAAGGTGACTGAGGGGGCACTTCCTGTTGTGAGGTTGTTTCCTGTTGTGGAAGTATTCTCGGTAGCTTTAGCGGGGGAAGGGGTTGCGATTGAATAGGAGGGGTTGGGTTGGTGTCTTGGGGGTTGGGATTGGTAGGGTTTGGATCCATGGTATCTGGGTCGTTCTTGATAATTTGTCCTGGTCGGAGGAATCTGATCTTGAGCTAATAAACCTTTGTCTCTGAGTTTATTAAGTATCATCGTCAGGATGCGAAGCTTACCTCCGGTATTGGACTCTTTAATAAGTTTATACGCTTCTTCATATTTTAGCCACTTGTAGTCGTCAAATTCCGTTGCCGAGACCACAATGTCACGGGTATTGGCTTGGGAGACCAAGAAGTAATAATATTTTCCCTTCATCGTCACGGGGTCACCCGAGTCCAACTTCATGTCGCGAAGCCCTTGCTTCCCGGGAGGAAACTCGATCTTATCTTCGGCGATGAGTTCAGCTTTTTTGGTGTTCTTAACGAAGTCTTCGGTAACCTCATCAGAGAGTTCTCTTTGAAAGGCAACTTCGAGGGTTTCTTGATTATCAATCCCCCCTTGAGGAAGAGTCCACATATTGTGAATTTTCTGATAGACGAGGAGGAGGTGTTTTTCGTTTACAAAACAACCGACCACACTTGGTCGGAGCCCCTGTCGACGGAGAGCGTCCAGTTCTTCAATCGTTGGTTCTTTGGGTGTTGGCCCCGGTGAAAGGTGAGGAGTCGGTGATTGAGGCGTGTTTTGAGCAGTTTGAGGAGATGGAGATTGTCTTGGAGGTTGGGATTGTTGATATTGGGGTCGCGGCTCCAAAGGGCGAGGAGGATTATATTCTCGAGGAGGTTGAGGCTGTTGTGGTCGGGAATCGTATTGGCGTTGAGGGGGTTGGGATTGTTGTGGTCGAGAATCGTATTGGCGTTGAGGGCGTTGATCCTGGTAGCGTCTTTCTTCACGACGAGGTTCCTCTTTATACGGAGGAAGAACGGGCATGGGCTGCTCGACGATGGGGCGGTAATATCGGGATTCACTGGATTCGATGACTTGTTGGCGGAAGGTGTCGGTGACCGGTGGCACGGGTAGAGTGTGAGCCGGGAAAGGCATGGAGATGGTGGAGTTGACCGAGAGCTTGATTATCGTTTGGTAGCGTGGAAGGGAGACGAGGTCGTCCTGGGTGTAGAAGCTTCCAAGCTCGCTCATGAGACGGTTGGCATCATCGGCGCCGACGACGAAGCTAATTAAAGTACCGGCGTTGCCAAAAATGGCTTTTTGGATCTCTTCCGGTAGTTGGGCAGTGTATTGATTAGCAAGAATCAGGTTAAGTCTGTATTTTCTGGCCTCGGAGAGAATTTTGATAAATGAAGTCGTGGCGAAGTTCTGGAACTCATCAACGTAGAGGAAGAAGTCTTTGCGTTGTTCCTCCGGAATATTGGCCCTGTTCATGGCGGCTATCTGGATCTGGGAGATGAACATGGCTCCAAGAAGAGCGGCGTTGTCTTCACCGATCTTGCCTTGAGGGAGATTGAGAATGATGATCTTGCCTTGATTCATCAGGTCTTCGAAGTCGGCCGTTGAGTCGGGATGAGAAATGATATCCCTGATTGTCGGAGAGGTTATAAACTGACCGACTTTGTTAAGAATAGGAGAGATGGCTTCCGACTGAAATTTTTCGGAGTATTTGTCATATTCATCGTGCCAGAAGTTAATGAGAACGGCATCTTTGACACTGGTCAGGTAATCCTCACGGAACGGTTTACTGGTCAGAAGTCTTGGGACGTCGAGGAGTGTCGATCCCGGTTTGGAAACAAGGGTGAGGAGAGTATTCCTTAAAATATATTCGAGACGAGGTCCCCAAGAGTTACCGTAGAGTTTGCTGAAAATCGAGACGATACCCGAGGCGACAAGTTCGCTGTAGGCCGGATTTTTGACGAAGAGCGGATTCATGTGGAATGATTTCCCGGCAACCGAAGGGTCGAGATAGGCAACGTCGTTGATACGTTCTCGGGGAATATAGTCAAGGATCCTCTCGGCAGTATCACCATGAGGATCGACCAGTGCAACTCCCTCTCCATGACGGATATCATTGATACACATGTTAGCCAGAAGCGTGGATTTACCGGTACCGGATTTACCCAAGACGTAGACATGTCGACGGCGGTCGTCCCCTTTCTTCATGCCAAAACTCACCAGTTGATTCTTGAACTCGGTCTTGGCAAAGAAGTTGATGTCTTTCTTCTCTTCCTCGGTCAGTCCTTCCTCGACGAAAAGGTTGGCGGGAGGCTCTCCTTTGAGAGTTTTTCCCCAAGCGATATTTTTTATGGTTGCCAGATTGGCATTGGGAAGATGAAAAAGGGCGGATATTTCAAAGTAATTTAAATATTGGCTCTGGGTAGCATACTTGGCGGAACGGTTAATGATGGAGTCTATCAACTTCTGTTGGTTGTGCGCCTTGGGGGTCTTGAGGGAAAAACTATTACCTTCGGAGGAAGAATAGGTGCCATAGGCGGCTGCCAGTTGGTGGAGAAGGTTCTTTGATTGATCTTCGCTAGGTGTAATGGCCACTAAACGAATATCGGCGGAGTAAGCCTGATATGCCAGTTTTGTTTCGATGTGGGTTTTTTGAGGGTGAGCCTTGAATTTTTCAGGCTCATTGCCGACACCTGCGTCGAGAAATCCACGAATAGCTCTTTGCCAGTTCTTGGGGGCGGCAAATAAGCAGATCTGGATAATGGCAGCTTGACCCGGGAGAAGACGGGAAAGTCCTCCGAGGACCGATGAAAGTTGATCTACAGCCGCATCGTCGGTAGCATTGATCGGAAGATATGAAGGGGCCGTGAGGACAAGCCTAGCCGCTTGGGGTTGACCGTGTGTCAGCCACTGGGGTAAATAGTCCTCCATGGGATTAATCAGGGCATTGGGGTATTGAGCAGCTATTTGTGAGCGGACCAGGTGCTCCATTCTCTCCGGACAAGCAATGACAAAAAAGGTTGTTTGGTTGAGGTTGATAATCTCCAGACAGATGGTGTCATAGGTACCAAGAAGGCGGTCGAGCATATTTGCCCTAAGAGAAGATTTAAGCGAACTGAGAAATTGGACAAAAGTGGATTGCCCAATGAGGGAGTCTTTGGCAGGTTTTACCTGCAGGACGGAATACTTGGGCGAGGCCATAGTTAAAGTATATACAAAATCAACCTTGAGGGGTAATGCTCGTTGGGTTGCCGGATAGGACAGGGTGGCTTTCTGTAGGAGCTTCGCCACGGCTTTCCTTTACCTCGGAGAAGAGGACGTTCTCGACGACGATCGCTTTATCAGAGAAGAGTTTATTGAGTTCTTCTTTAATAAGTTTTTCGATCTGGGTACGTTGGGCACCGATATCTTTGGCGTTATATTGGCTGACAATACTGGAAACACGACTTCGGGAGTATGGACGAACGACTTTGGAAACGAAGTTATCGCCTATTTGCTCCCAGAGCTCGGGGGCGTTGGCTTTGTCGATCTTAAAGAGGATCGAGCCTTCGATGGAGACGACCTTGTTGTCCTTGGTGGAAACGACAATGGGTTCATCTCCGAGGGACTCTCTTTGGCTGAGGTCAAAACCGTGCCTTATCGTATATTCGAGGATCTGACCGTTGAAAAGTTTTGCTATCTGCCAGAAGGGAATTTTGAGGTGGAGTCCCGGTCCCCAAACTCGCTTGAGAACTCCAAGCCCTCTATCGTAAACGCAGGCTACGTGTCCAGGAGGAACGGAGATAAAGAAACCTCCGACTACTTCGTCGACGAGGAATGAAACTACGAGTTTATCAAAATCAGCCATAGGTACCTAGTATTATACTCCGGGAGCCGGTGGAGGTGGGGGTTGGGGAGGAGCTTCCGAGGGCGAAGCAGGGACCGAGGGGGTTGCTTCGAGAGTGGCTCCGGCAGCCCTGTGAGTAAGAGAGTAATAGAGAAAGAGGGTTTGTTCAATGAGTTTTTTGGTTATGGAGAAGGCCAGGGAAGTGATAATGAAAACCTTTTTGCCTGCGGGGAGGAAGATAAAGACAAGGAAACAGAAGACCGGGAAGATTATAACGAGGGAGATGAAGTCTTTTCTCGTTGGCTTGACGGGGGAAAAGTAGAGATGGAATATCTCGTTGATGGCGATCATCAGTGATTGGATAAGATTGAGAGTATTGTTTGTCTGTGAGAGATCGTATTTCCCCAAAAACATCAGGTTGATCGGCTGGGGGATGTGAGGCATGAAGTCATAAAGCAGATGGAAGTCAGCTCCTTCAAGACCGGTCTTAAAGATACGGTAGAGCATGATGATGATGACGAATTGGATGATGATGTTGACGATCTCGGAGACAATGGCACCCGGACTTTGACGCATGATCTTTTTCGATTCTTCAGCTTGTTTGATTGGATCATCGTCATAATCTTTTTTGAGTTTGTGGACTCTGAGAGCAATGTCGAATTTCTCTTTATCCGATCGTGATCCTGCGAGGTCTATGGGTAGAAGAATGAGTCTAACCGCTACCGAAAAAAGAATAACGGCGATACCCATATCCGGTTCGGGCATGAACTGCCCGATCAGCCAATAGAGACCGACCAGAATATTAAAGAAGGGTTGGTAGATGAAGGTCTCGAAAAATTGCATACTCAATAGAAATCTTAACTCAAATTATGGATTAAGTGTTTTTGAATCTTTTGGGCAAAGTCCTGGGTGTGGAAATAAGCGTGAGTAAGTCTGATCTCCTCGGTGGTAATTTTTGGTCTCATATATAGATATTGGATAACGAAGCTAACAAGATTGAACGGATAGAGAAAGGAGGAAAGAAGAGAGTTGTTTCTCTTTGGAACCTCCAGATGGTTAGCAATGGCCATATCATAGGCATTAGCCAGATGTTTTCTGACCCATGAGTTATTTTGGAGGAATTGAGAGTGAGTTCTTGAGCGATCAAAGACAGGAGAGACAAAGAGTACTTCGTGAGCGGTGTAAAGATTGCGCTTTGCCCCAGGAACAGACAATGAGCGCTTTTCCAACCAGAGATTAGGGCAAAATGTGTGAGCGGCGCTGTCATAACTTTGACCGGGTAATCTGCGACGGGAGAATAGCGAGAGGAGGGTGAGCACTAAGGGCCGGGTAAACCAAAGAGTGTTGTCTGAGGTAATAATAAGAAGATCCACGTCATCCAGCTCTTTGGCGGCGCCAACCGCAACCGAACCAGTGACAGCGACCAGTTCGATGGTAGGAATTCGAGAAAGGAGGGAGGAGATTTTTTTAGCTCTCTCCATTTTTTGGTTGGAGATCCGGAGATGTTCCTTTCTCTTCTCGACGGAGGACAGAGGTAGAACCTGATGATAGTGAGCACAGACCGCTTCAGACGGGATCGGGTTGCCGGTTATCAACCAGTGATGAACTTCTTCGGGATATAGAGGAAAGTTGAAGAAGGATGAATAGGCAAGAGTTTTTTTGACTGCCCTGTCAAGATTGCTCATTTTGTTATTGACCAGTCCTGCCGGTGGAGGAAATGCCGTATTGGTTAAGGACTTGTCTGAATCCTTGATTGAGCGTGTCGAGGGTCTGAGGGACCTGTTGGTTACGAGCTATTCCATTGATGGCGTCCTCTAGGTATTTAATCAGGCGGGAGTTTAGCCCTGTAGCCGAGTCTCTGGTGCCCGAGGCGGTGTAAAAGGACTTGGCAGTTTCAAGACCGGTAACGAAAGGGGCGAGCACAGGATTGTTCTGAGCGATGATAGCTACTGCCTTGTGAGCAGGAGGTTGTGGATATTCCCTATCTTTGGCGGCCGCCTCAAAAAGAATTTGTTGAGCTTGAGCCGAAGCAATGTAGGTCAGAAATGTCCAGGCCTCTTTGGGGTGACGACTATTTTTTGGCACTCCTTCAAACCAAACAGTGGCCCAGTTAATGACGTCGGAATCGGGAAGTTGGGGCACAGGGACAACTCTCCAGGCGAGGGAGGGATTGATCTCTTTGATCTCACGGGCTCTCCAGGTGGGGGCAAAGATCATGGCGACTTTTTCATTGGCAAAGGCGACCACAGATCCCGGAAGGGTGTCGTCCCAAACATGGTCTTTAGTGACAAATTGGGTGTAGTAGCGAAGAGTGGTCTCGAGCTCTTCCCCTTTCGGATCGTATAGATTGACCCCGGATTGGAAGAGCATTAGGGTAACGATGTCCGGCCAATGATCGACATTCGTGGTGTTACCCAGGGCGACTCCGGCACGATTGATCTTGCCGGTGAGAGGATCGACGTCCTTGAGGGCCCTTGAGGCAGAGTCGAGATCTTCCCAGGTCTTGGGTGCCTGAAGGGATTTTTGTTGGAACATGGTGTTATTGATGAAGAGGCCAAGGCTTTCGGCCACCAGAGGAACACCATAAACCTGATTATTGACCACAAGTAGCCTACTGATGATGGGGTAGAAGTTGGTAGACATTTCCGTAGCCGAGATAGTGTTAGCCGGGGAAGGGAGAAGGTTTTTGGCAAAGATGGGGAGCCAGGTGGTGTGGATCCTGGCGATATCGGGAGGAGTATTGCTTTCGAGAGCAGTTGAGAGACGGTCTTGGTAGTCTTGGGGTGCTTGAAGTTGATAATCAATCTTGATATTGGGGTTTTGTTTTTCGAACTCATCAATTAGGGGTTTCATGACCTGAATAGGCTCAAAAAGACCCCAGTAAGTGAGAGTGACCGCCTGTCCGGGAGAAGCCTCTCTGGGAGTGGTAGGTCCGGAAAGCAAGCGGGAAGCCAAAAAAATTATCAAGCCGATCACCATCAGGCCAATGGCAATGGGTATAAATATTTTGAAAGGAGATGGTTTGACAACAGGAGCCTCCGTGGCTGGAGGAGGGCGATATCCCGGAGGAGGAGGAGCGGCTTCCTCGGGAGCGGGAAGTGGTGTGGAGCTATCCGGAGTTTGATGTTTTAGTTGAGTCGGTCCGGGAAGCGGAAATTGATTATCCATAAGTGATCTTTCAGGTTAAAATGATTTACATCTCAAGTATACCAATTTAATGACTATTTTACGGAATTTTTTACTTTTTACCTTGGTTTTGATATTGATGTCCACTGCCGGATTGGTGGGGTATAACCTGGCTTTTCAAAATATGATCTTCCCCAGAACTACTATCGCAGGCGTTGAGGTGAGTGGAATGGACAAAGAAAGCGCCCGGGAGCTGATCGAGCTTTACTTTTCCAAAGAACCTAACAATGTAGTTTTAAGAGGTGGAGAAAAAGAGAACGTCAGATTGACGTCGTTCCTTGTGGAGCGAGATTTTGTTTGGGCAGTGGATCAAGCTATGGGGATCGGAAGATCCGGGAATCCCTTAACCAGATTGAATGATCAGATATCCGGACTGCGGAAGCACAGAGAGGTTAGCTTACCTATCAAGTACGATGAGGATGAGCTCGAGGGAATTCTTGATCAGGTAGAGGACGAGATGAATACCGAACCGGTCTGGCCAAAACTGGAGATAAAGGGTGAGGAAGTTAATCTTATTAAGGGTAAGAACGGTATGAAAATCGTTAGAGAGACACTGAAAAGTGAGATCTTGAGAATGTTGGCCTTACCAGGAAAACAATTACTTGATGTGCCGATGCAGGTGGTTATGGCCGAGGAAGATGAGGCGCAATCCATCAGGGCAAAAGAGACAGCGGTGAAGTGGGTCGGAAAACACTTAACCCTTAAGGGTAAGGATAGGCAGGTAACTCTTGACGATGAGGAGATATTGTCACTATTCGGATTGTCCGGGACCGTGGTGAACGAAACAGGTTTTGAGAGTCTTATTAAAGAGATATCTTCAAAGATCGAGACGGAACCGAGGGACGCCGTGTTCACTTTTGAGAATGAAAGAGTAAAAGAGTTCCAGCCTGAAGTGGTCGGAACAAAGATTGATATCCCTAAGTTCAAGGAGGTGTTGGGGGAGGCTTTGTATACACCGGAAAAGGGAGATGTGGAAATCAGTTTGATCTTGACGTACCCAGAGATCACTACCGGGGACATTAACGATTTGGGGATAAAGGAATTGATCGGAAGAGGAAAGTCCCAGTTCGCACATTCGATTCCGGGAAGAGTATTCAATGTTAATTTGGCTTCCAAGAGAATTAACGGGGTGCTTGTTGCTCCCGGTGAGGAGTTCTCTTTTAACCAAGCAGTTGGGGAGATCTCCAGAGAGACAGGATACCAGAGTGCTTATATCATCAGCGGAGGGAGGACCGTCTTGGGAGACGGTGGTGGAGTATGTCAGGTTTCGACCACGGTATTTAGAGCCGCTCTTAATGCCGGATTACCGATCAGTGAGCGAAAGGCACACGCATACAGAGTTGGATATTACGAGCAGGACAGTAAACCGGGTATCGACGCTACGGTCTACAACCCAACTGCCGATCTGAAATTCGTTAATGATACAGGGCATCATATTTTGATCCAGACAACCGTAGATACAAAAAGTTTGAAGATGACAGTGGATATCTATGGAACAAAGGACGGAAGAGTGGCGACAATTACGGAACCAAGAGTGTCCGGTCAGGTGGCACCTCCGGCAACTATGTATGTGGACGATCCGACTTTAGCCAAAGGGACTACAAAACAAGTAGATTGGTCGGCGTGGGGAGCGAAAGTATCTTTTGATTACAAAGTGGAAAAAGACGGGGTGACAGTATTAGAGAAGACTTTTTACAGCAACTATCAACCCTGGCAGGCAGTTTATTTGGTTGGGATGAAGGACTAATAAGTCGGGTAAAATACACTCAATGAGAGTCTTGGCTATCGAATCAACGTGTGATGAAACTGCTGCCGCGGTAGTTGAGGGTAATGATCAGGGAGTTAGAGTAGAGAAAAATGTTGTGGCCAGTTCAGCCGCGTTCCATACAAAATATGGAGGTATTGTTCCCGAGTTGGCTGCCAGAGAACAGATCAAGGCGATCGTTCCGGTTCTGGATGAAGCGCTGAGCGAGATTGAGAAGGAAAGTATAGACGCAGTGGCTGTCGCTTATGGTCCCGGGCTTATCGGAAGTCTATTGGTCGGAATAGAGACGGCTAGAGCTCTCGCTTTGGCGTGGAACAAACCTTTGATCAGGGTTAACCATATTGAGGCGCATGTTGCGGCCAATTGGATCTTGAGTGAGGAGAGATCTAGCGCTCCTGTTCTACCGGCCGTGGGTCTTATTATCAGTGGAGGTCATACAGAGTTAGTTTGGGTCGAGAGTTACAAGAAGTGGGAGTGGATCGGAGGAACGGTTGATGACGCAACCGGGGAGGCTTTTGATAAGGTGGCCAGGATTCTGGGACTTCCCTATCCGGGTGGCCCGTCAATCCAGATCGCCGCCGAAAAAGCCAGTGAAGATGTTGAGGTAACCAAGTTACCGCGGCCAATGATTTACGAAAGAAATTTGAAGATGAGTTTTTCCGGTTTGAAAGCAGCAGCCGCTAAACTGACCGTGAACGATCTGAGTGAGGAGCAGATAAACGGAATTGCCAGAGAGTTCAATGAAGCGGTGGCGGAGGTGTTAACGAAAAAGGCAGCTCTGGCTTTGGATTCTTATCAGCCAAGGTCTCTTCTTGTGGCAGGAGGGGTGGCAGCGAATAAAATGATCAGGGAGCATTTAGTGGAGATGACAAGAAATATGGAGGTCGATATCTACCTTCCCGAGTTGAAATACTGCGGTGACAATGCGGCGATGATCGGAGCGGCGGCTATTTTGAATCAAGATTTTGTTGAAATTGAAGATCTGAGCCCGGAACCAAGCCTAATGTTATAATTTGAAAAGCTAAGACCGGATTAGTCATCCGTGAGCCAGGAGAAGAAAGAGCGCAAGCTTGAGTAGAACTCTCAAAGAGCAGAATGCACGAGGTGGTACCGCCTGAGATGGCCCTCGCCTATTTCCTATATATACTGGAATTAGACGAGGGCTATTTATTATTTGAAATCCAAATGAACAAAACTTTTGATTTTAACCAAACCGAACCGGAATTAATTAAACTTTGGGAAGAGAGTGGAGCTTTTACTCCCCCATCAGGGAATGAAGTTATCGAGTCGGGTAAGAAACCATTTACCATCATCATGCCGCCACCGAACGCCAATGACCCACTTCATGTGGGACATGCCATGTTCGTAACGGTCGAGGATATCCTTACCAGATATCACAGAATGTTGGGAGAGCCAACTCTATGGTTACCGGGAACCGATCATGCCGGAATAGAGACCCAGTTCGTATACGAGAAGAAATTGGCAAAGGAAGGAAAAAGTCGATTCGATTTCGATAGAGAAACTTTGTACCAGATGATCTGGGATTATGTTCAGGAGAATTCCAAGCTATCTATCGATCAGATGAAGAAGCTAGGGGCGAGTGCCGACTGGACAAGATTCAAATTCACCTTGGATAAGGATATTGTGGATGAGGTTTTGAAGACTTTTATTAAACTTCATGAAGACGGATTGATATACAAGAGCGAGAGATTGGTCAATTACTGTACCAAGTGCGGAACAGCATACTCCGACCTTGAGGTGGAGCATGAAGAAAGAGAGGATAAATTGTATTTCATCAAGTACGACGATATTACCGTAGCGACCACGAGACCCGAGACTTTGTTGGGCGACGTAGCTGTGGCCGTACACCCCGAGGATGAAAGATACAAACATTTGATCGGAAAAAGCGTGAAGTTACCTTTAACGAACAGGGAAATCCCGATCATAGCCGATAAGGGAGTGGATATGGAGTTTGGAACAGGGGCGGTGAAGATCACTCCCGCTCATGATCAGAATGACTGGGAGACGGCCGAGCGGGCCGGAATGAATTTGAGCGAGATAGTTAGGGATCATCAGGTGATCGAGACCACGGGAAAGATGAGTCGGAATGCCGGCGAGTATATGGGCTTGAGTGTGGCTGCTGCCAGAGAAAAAGTATTGGTAGACTTGGGAGATAAGTCGGTAGAGACGAAGGCGTATAACCATAGTGTTGGAACTTGCTACAGATGTCACAGAGTGATCGAGCCACTACCGATGAGTCAGTTCTTTATCAAAACCAAACCTTTGGCAGAGGGAGCGCTGAAAGCTTTGGATAACGGGGACACGGTAATTCTTGGTGCGGGGAGAGAAAAGATCCTGAGACACTGGCTAACCAATATCAGGGACTGGAATATCAGTAGACAGATCGTCTGGGGCATCAGAATGCCCGTATGGTACAGAGGAGACGATAAATCCGACTATGTGGTCTCATTGGTGAAACCGGGTGATGATTACGTACAGGAAACCGATACTTTTGATACCTGGTTCTCTTCCGGACAATGGCCAGTGTTGACCTTGAAACTTAATAAACCAGGAGATTTTGAGGCTTACTATCCAACGAGTGTAATGGAGACCGCTTACGAGATACTTCCCTTCTGGGTGATGAGAATGATGATGCTCTCAATTTATTTGACCGGGAAAACTCCATTCAAGAGCGTATATCTTCACGGATTGGTGAGGGACGAAAAGGGACAAAAAATGAGTAAGAGCAAAGGGAATGTTATTAATCCTTTGGAGTTGACGGTCAAGTACGGTACAGATGCTTTGAGGATGGCTTTGGTGATGAGTACGGTTGCCGGTCAGGACAGTAATACGGGGGAGGATAAAATCAGGGGGATGAGGAATTTCGCCAATAAAGTATGGAATGCGGCGAGATTTGTTGGTGAGTTTAAGGGGGAGGAAGTGGCAGAGAGTAGTGAATTTACGGAGCATTTGAGATCTGTCGTAATCGAGACAACCAAGCATCTTGACGCACTGCGCATCGGGTTGGCTGCGGAATTTGTTTACAACGAATTCTGGCACTGGTATTGCGACAGCGTGATCGAGGAGGCGAAGAAAGGTAAGCTGTCTCCGGCTCAACTTGGCAAAGGAATGAAGACTTTCTTAAAACTTATACATCCCTTCTCTCCATTCGTATCTGAGGCTGTCTGGAGAGAGTTGTACCCAAATGAAGGACTGCTGCTGGTAGCCGCATGGCCAAAAGCTTAATCTTGGTGATCTTAGAGAAATAAACTGAGAGACTTATTCGGCTTTTGGAGCTTCTCCTTCAGGAGCTTTCTCTGTTCCGGTAACCGCTTCTTCGCCTTCAACTTTGGTTGGTTCGCCTTCAGTACCTTCTTCAGCTGCCGGAGGAACGATCACTTCTTCTTTCTGAGGCTCAGAGAGAGAAACAACAACCAACTCAGGTTCGGTCTTTATCTCGACGGTGGAAGGAACTTTAGCGTCGGAGACATTAAGATGATCTCCAAGCTCTTTAAGACCGGAAATATCGAAGGTGATGTTCTCAGGAATGTCAGTGGGAAGGGCCTCAACTTCAATTTCATTGATGGATTGGTTAAGAACGGCAATACCATCCTTGATAAGCTGGGATTCACCGATGATCTCGACGGGAACATTGGCTGTAACTTTCTCTTTGAGGTTAACTTGGTGAAGGTCGACGTGAAGCTTTCTTCCGGAGATGGGATCAAAATGAAGATTTGAAATCAGTACGGGACGTTCTTTCTCTTCACCTTCGACCTTGACGTAGACAACCGAGGTCTCTCCGGCCTCTTTATACACACGATCAAACTCTTGGAGTTTCATTTGGATGGATGTACTTTCCGTGGTCTTGCCAAAAAGATTGGCAGGAAGAATCCCTTGCTTCCTTAGTCTTTTAAGTTTTTTTCCAAAAAGGTCTCTCTTTTGTGCTTCTAGTGAATACTTTGTCATGGGTCGTATTGTAGCTTACGGGGAAGGGTTTTAGCAAGTTTAGTACCCTAGACCGAGCCCAAAAGTGGTGGTTTGCGGAGGAAGTTGTACGGCAAGCGAACCTTGAACGGTCTGTATCTGATGGGTTATGGCCAGTGGCCTGGTGTTGTCGGCAATTTTGACCATGAGGAGTGTACCTTTACCCGAAAGGCCGGGCTGTCGAATTTCCGTGAACGAAAGAGCGGTCTTTGCAGGATCAAAGATGAAAGAGAGAGGGGTGGAGAAGGTAATGTTAACTTCATGGTCGCCTAATGCCGGAAATGAAAGGGGAATTTGAAAATACTCGAACTGACCGTGTCTGAGTTTGACCAGGCTGCTTATCTCTACAGATTGTTGACCATCGACCTCAATTTTATTCACTTCCGACCCGGAAGGGGCGAAAAGTTGATAGATGACCTGGTATGGTCTGTTCAGTAGGCTGAAGTCGTTTTTGAAGGAGTATTTTAGTCTATATTCATGGGTGAATTGGTCGGAACCAAGGTCGATGGAGTGGACAGTCTCCCTGGTTAAAGAGTGATTGACGGGAGCAAAGATGAAGTTACCCTCATTGAGGTAGGTGACTTGACTGAGGCAGTTTTGATAGTCGGACAGACCCGAATGACAAGGAAGGTCGGCAATGATCCCGGAAAGTGGAAGTCTGGCAAGGATCTTTTTAGTGGATTCATCTTTTGAGAAGATCTTGAGATTCCCCTCTTCGATCTCGGAGAGAACGGCTCTACCGAGAGTGACCAGTGGGAGCTTGCCGGAATCAAAAGCAGAGAGATAGTAGTCGACAATTTCTTTGGAAATGTCTGTATCGGAGCTTGTTGATCTTAGATCCTGGACTTTAATTACTTTTCCATTTATTTCCAGTGCTTGATCCTCAGCTAACATTTTTTCAAAGAAGCTTTTATTGAGGCCAACTAGAAAGTCCAGATCAAGATCGATCGTCCTTTCCAGGAACCAACTAATATATTCCGCCGTTTGAGAGAAATCCGCGGCGTAGTTCATGTCGGAAAATTTGAAATTTTGAGTACCGGTTATTCTGGACAGTATTTCCGGTGCTTTGGATGACCCTTCGGCTACGGCGTCTATATCGAGTGGAGACCAGGATTTGGTGTCAGTGATCTTGCCGCTTTGAAAGGTAAGGACAATTAATCGTTTTATCAGTCCCCCAGTAGGACGGATCTCGTCTTGATCTTGGACCAGTATTCCCAGATTAACCGCTTTAGTGCTGCCTAATATGACAGGCAGAACTTCGGTCAGTTTCATTGCTTGGGATATTTGTGACTCGATCTCAGCTAGTTTGGCGAATTGGTCGCTTTTTTTTATTTTCTCCACTACCCTACCGGGAAGTTTTTTCGATTCCAGTGATACCTTGATCTGAATTAGATTCTCATATACCAGAGAAAGATTGGATTGAAGTGCGAGCGAGACTTCATTTGAATCGAGGTCTACTTGGCTATCCTGAAGACTTTTGTAGATCTTGTCCGCCAAGACGTATGTTTGTTGAAGATTTTCGAGGCTAAGGGAGAGATAGTTGTTGAAGGCGAACAAATTATTCAGTTCTTCCGCGGTTTGTGGGTGAACCAGTTGTATTACCGGTTTTATGGGTTCAATCGTAAATTGGCTAATTTGATTGTAAAAACGTAGATTATCGACTTCTGCGACGGACTTTTCCAGCTCCCCTTTTCCCGCCAGGTTCAGTGCCTGATTTAAACTCGAGTATTCTTTCTGTAGTGACCAATAAAAAACGGCTGCCGTGGCTATGTAAATAAGGGAAACAGCGATGAGTCCCTTAAGAGAAAGCGCCAGAAATCTATTTCTGATCCTTAAACCGTGATGTTTTACGTTGAAATTGGATAATAGGTGTTTTAACCCTAGAAATTTCTTTTTGGCCAAGGAGTTTCCCTGCTGATCCTTTATTTCTTCCTTGTTTTGTTCTATAAGGCAATATTGTTCCGTCAATTTTTTAAGATGTTGATCGAAGTCCGAATCGGGACGCCAACCAAGGGAAATTTGAGTGTCATTCCCGGAGTTGAAGTACTGAGCTTCTTCTTCAAAGTCTTGGGTAGTAGATTCGATGTCAAATATTTCAACCGTATCAGAGAGGATGTTTTTTAATAAGAAGCCAATTTCGAGATCAGAGTACTTGTCGCCGAAGACCCAGAAGTTTTTACCAGATGTGTTGTTAAGGAAAAGGATCTTCTTTATGACAGATACAAAGTCAACAACGTGTAAAGGGAAATACAAATTTTTTCCCTTGATCGATGTTTTCCATTTGGAATCTTGAATTGCTTGATAGAGAAGGGAATCGAGATAAGTTGCCGGGAGGGGAGTGACGTCTTGATACAGATCCCTGACAAAACAAAGGCGGTATAGCGGAGGGCTTTGATCTATGGACTCAAGTAGTTTTTTTAGATAATGGACTTTTTCAATATCAATTTTTTCTTTAAAGATGAGGCAGATGACAATTTTCACCTGCCTTTCCTGGCAATCACTGAGTATCCTAATCAGATCTTGACTGAGGTTGGTGATGTCTGAGCTTAGATCAGCCAGGTAAATGGAGTACTTGGCACTATGGAGTCCCGGGTCGGAGATGAATCTAACATCTAAGATCTCGTCGAGTTTGAGAAAAATTTCGACTAGATTATTATTGTTCGATTCGACCGATATCGGGGTAGATTTTCGTGGCACTGAAATAAGTATACCCAACTTTGGAAGTCTCATATCAGAATCAACAAAAATATTGTTATTACATTTTTTGATGTTATCTTTCGTGCTTGCTATATTTCTTTATTGAACCTACTAAAAAACATTCTTTGTTCTTACCCTTCCCACATGAAAACGGATGCCTAGGCATCAATTACTTTTCCACAACTAAAATTACATACAAAAACCGCCTGATAAATGGCGGTCGTGAAAAAACTATAATTCTATTTTTTTAGGAATCCAAGGCATCGTTAACCAACTGATCCGCTTCTTTATTCATTTCCCTTGGTACCGTCTTGAAGGATAGTTGCTCGATGATCTTTCCTTCTTTAAGTCCATTGATAAGGGTAACTATTTGATGACGGAGTTCTTTAAGGTGAGGTTGTTTGACTTTATATATGCCGGTGATCTGGCGGACGATGAGTTCGGAGTCCAGTACAAAGCGGAGCTTGGTGGAACGGAGATCTTTTTCCTTTAGGGTCTCCAGAGACCTGAGAACAGCCGTGTATTCGGCGACGTTGTTGGTGGTCTCACCGATCTTTTCGGAAAGGCTAAAGATTTCCTGTCCATCGGAGGTTGCCCAGGCACCAATACCTGCAGGACCGGGATTCCCCCTGGAGCCTCCGTCCGTGTGGATCTCTATGAGTGAGTATTTTTGTGTCATTGGTGTTTATTGTAGACAAAGTAGAGCGCTAATAAAAGGATGAGCTTGTTTTGAGGAAGAGTCAGCCAGTAATGATCAAATCCTCCAGTGAGCAGCACTATCGAAAGGAGCTCCAGTACGGAAGGATTGTGGAGTATTTTTGACTTGAGGGTGAGATAAAGTAGCAATCCCACTCCGAATAGTCCTATCTCCGATATGAGGAGAAGCGGGAGGTTGTGAACCGGCTGGATCAGAGATGGGGTCACCTGGTTATCAGGAAGATTATCTACCAGTGCCGGTAGATATCCTCCCAGACCAACTCCAAAGAGGGGATAGAGACGGATAATACTTAGAGTAGGTGAGAGTAAGTAGGAGCGAGCGGAGAGTGATACAGAGTAATCCGCGACCGGGGTTATAAGGAGGGGGATTAGAGGAAGAGCGAGAATGAGGAGGAGTCTGTTCTTTTTGAACACACCGGCCAAAAAAAGGAGGGTGGTAATAATGGCAGTTTTGGAGAAGGTTAGGATAATGCCTACAAGGGAGATCATTTTGAGGACAGTAGATTTCGTTTGCCCGAGAAGAAAAAGGACGAGGAGAAGAAATCCACCAAGTGAGTTCGGGTGGGAAAAGGTGGAGTAGGGACGAAGGATAATCCTGCCGTTGACGATGAGCTTGGCTACTTGAGGGGTAGCTTGATTAAAAGTCCTCTCACCCAGGAACCAAAATATTCCACCAACCGATGACTGGAAAAATAGCTGAAGAGTTTCGAGCAAGACAAGGAGGATTAGTGAAAGTGACAGGGGAAGAATGACTGACTTGAGGGTAACCCGGTTAATATTTAGAGCTATAACTAAGGAGAAATATAGTAGCCAACGGAGCCAGACAAAGAAAGAGGCTATCGGTGACAATGAGAAAAGAAGATTAATGGAGATGAAACCGAGTAGAAGGAGCGCAGGCCGAGAATTTTTTCTTATCCAGGTAATTAGTCCGGTGAGAGAATGGAGAAGATAAAGTCCGATCAGAATATCGGTGAAATAGAGGGTAGGGGAAAGGTAGTCGATCCGAAATCCTCCTACCTGGGAAAAATCTCCCCAAAAATGTTTTCCAAGTTGGGTTGGAAGGAAAAAGATAATGAGAAAGATGAGAGTCCGTCCGACCATTAAGACGGATTGTACACGAGGGAGCGGATCTTAAACAGGAATGATGTACATCTGTCTGTAAGGAGCTTCTCCACGAGACTCGGTTCGAATACCGGGGAATTCAGACAGGATCATGTGGACGATACGGCGTTCATAAGAACTGAGGTTGGGAAGGATGATCTCTTTTTGGAGGTCAACGGATCTTTGAGCGGCGTTGTTGGCCAACTCGCGGAGAGCGTCTTCACGACGTTCTTGATAGTCATTCACATTGAGATGGAGTTTCGGCCAAAAGGCGAATCTTTGAAAGAGGACGAGAGAGAAGATCATTCTTAAGGCAGATAAGCCTTCTCCATGACGACCGACAAAAACACCGGCTCTATCGAGAGGGACAGTAAGAGAGATGTTGATGTTGTCAGTCTCAACGACTTCAATTAGTATTTGGTCTTCTGTCAACCCGAGAAGGGTAAGAATATTGGTGAGTACTTCGGTGACTTTAGAGCTGTCCATGTTTATTGATTAACTTTTATAATTCTGATCTTGACGAGGAATGGTTTGAGACCACCCCAACCGGAAAAATAATATTGCTGAACGATCGAAAAGAGAGTAGAGATAACCCAGTAGAGGACGAGACCGGACTGAAAGTTAAGAGAGATCACCGTGGTCATGACGGGCATCATGTAGACCATCTGGGTCTGCATGCTAGCGGCCATTTCAAGACTATCTTCTTCTTTTTTCTTGTCGGTATTCTTCTTGGGGTTGTGTACATGTGATTCAAGACCGGACTGCATCATGAGGGAAAAAACGAACTGAGTGATGCCGGCGAGAACAGGGAGAATATAGAATTGGTCGGGTTTGTTGAGATTGAGATAGAGGAAGTTGGGGTTTAGGGCAATACCGGAAACTTCCGACTGGCCAAGGAATTTCATGAACACTTGATAGAGGGCTATGAGAACGACGATCTGGACGATTTGGGGAAGACAACCGGCGGCCGGATTGATGCCGTTTTGTTTGTAGAGTTCCAGTTGAGCTTGTTGAAGTTTGGCTTTGTCGGTGTGTTTTGTTTTTAGTTTGTCCAGTGCAGGTTTAAGATCTTGCATCTTTTTGGCGGACTTGATGGTAGGAATGACGAGAGGAATGAGAACTACTTTGATGAGGAGGGTAAGGGCAATTATGGAGAGTCCGAGATTGCCACCGAAAATACGATAGAAGAAAAGGAGTGGTTGATAGATGATATTTGAGATGAATGAAAACATAGCTATTTGATTTTATCAGGTACCGGGTCAAAACCTCCCCGGGAGAATGGTTGACAGCGAATGAATCTTAATAGCGCCATTCTTGCCCCTGTGATAATACCATAACGCTTGATGGATAGGCGAGCATACTGAGAACAGGTGGGGGTGAAACGACAAGCGAAGTGAGAACCGAAAAGTGCTTGGCCAATTGAATGAGTGATAGGGGAGATAGCTTTGTGGTAGAAATCAAGGAGTAGCCGAATCATGAGTGAGTAGTTTTTTTAAATCCAGTAAGAGGGTAGAAAATTCCTGATCTTTGGCTATTTTCTTGGGAATAATGAGGTAGTCGGCGGGTTTGATCATGTCAAGGAGGTCATATACGGCATTTAGAACTTGGCGTTTGAGACGGTTCCTGTCGACGGCGAGGTTACTGATCTTTTTGGATACCAAAACGGCAAGGCGAGGGTGAACCGTGCCTTTCGGTGAGGGTGCTAGGACAATGGTGAACAGAGAAGAGTGGAGAGGAGAACCCTCTTTATCAATTCTCTCCCTCTGACCTTTGAGAGGAAGACGATTAATTAGGGGAAGAGCCATAGTTATTAAACGGTCAGTTTGGCGCGACCTTTGGCGCGGCGGCGAGCGATAACGTTACGGCCAGCGGCGGTGGACATCTTAATTCTGAATCCATGAGTACGGACGCGTTTCATTTTTTTAGGTTGGTAGACTCTTTTTGGCATGTGCTTATTTTATCATTTAAAGGCGGTGGTTATTATACGATACATTGGTACAAAAAAGGCAGGGGGTTAACCCTGCCAAAATTTCCAACACTTATTTCTTGTTATCATGCTGAAGCTTGATAGCTTCAATAACAACAGCCCAGACAAGTACCAAACGGCCAAGATCCTCGTACGGGGGGTAGACAACGGTAAGAGAAAAACCTTTTACCGTGGCAGAATTGACATGGATATCGCGGCGGAGTGGCCGGGACGGTTTGAGGACCAGGGCGAAATCCGGGTCCCCAAGGAGGGGAACAAGATAGATCCAGCCATAATCTTCAACTTTGTACCTGGCACAGTAATACTGTGAGCGAGGATTCTTGCTTGCCTTTAGGGCGGGCTTGAGATCAACGGTGGGGATAGGGTCAAAGAGGTAGCCGTAACTGCTGGTCGTTCTGGGGGAGTAATCGGTAAGGAAATCCATCAGTGGCGACATTTCATCTGAGGATAAGAGCCGGACGAGTTGATCATTGATCTTTTCAATCTGGCTGCGTGGAGGCGCGCTTTTAGGGAGCCTCGAAGCTTCGGTCAGCTTGGCTAAAATGGCTTTAGCATCATTGCGAACGGACATTTTTTCCTCCTGGAATAGAGTTAAGGTGCGTTGGGTTATTATACTCTGATACAGTCTTTTTGGGTAAGCTGGGGGTTGTGGAAATGTGGATAAGTGCTACAAATAGATTATCTGCCCCGTTAGTAAGTAGTTGACCATATGGAGATAACCTCTGATCGATTGTGGGATAGCGTTTGTGGTGAACTTGAGGTCCAGATGACCCCGGGAGGTTTTTCCGCATGGATAAAGCCTTGCTTCATCAGATCTATCATCCCGGTCGACGAGAGCCGAATAATAGTGGAGTTAGCTTCACCTTCGGTATATCACTCAAGAACGGTGGAGGTGAAGTACTACAGTCAGATCAAGACGGTGGTAGAGAGATTGACAAAGAAAAAGTGTGATCTGGCTTTGGTGGTGGACGCCAAGAAAGAAACCGTGGCCAAAGCAAGCTCGATGGAGCAGAAGGTGGATAAGAGTAAGAGCGAGAGCCTTTTTGCCGTGCCGGAGGATACAAGGGCAAATAATCTGAACCCTAAATTTACTTTTGAGTCTTATGTTGTCGGAGGCCCGAACAGATTGGCATTCGCTGCCGCCAAGGCCGTGGCGGAGAATCCAGGATCCAGACATAATCCGCTATTCATTTATGGTGGGGTGGGGGTAGGGAAGACCCATTTAATGCACGCCGTGGGCCATGAGCTGGTGAAGAAGGGGGTCGGGAAGGTAGTGTATATCAGCAGTGAGCAGTTCACTAATGATCTGGTGGCTTCATTTCGCTCAAAGATGACCGATGCATTTAAGAAGAAGTACAGGCTGGTGGGGGCATTATTGATCGACGATATCCAGTTCTTCTCGGGAAAAGACTCAACTCAAGAGGAGTTTTTCCATACGTTCAATGAGCTACAGATGAAACAGGTGCAGATCGTGATGACAGCAGACCGTAAACCTCAGGAGATACAGTTACTGGAGGACAGACTAAAAAGTCGCTTCTTGGGAGGGATGATGGTAGATATCGGCTTACCCGACTACGAGATGAGGTTGGCGATACTCAAACAGAAAGCGGCGGAGATGGGGGCGGACGTGGGAGACGAGGCTTTTGACATGATGGCGAATAATTTCACTACCAATGCCAGGGAGCTAGGGGGCACTTTTGTACAGTTGGCGACGATGGCCAGTATTGAGGGGGGACAACTAACTTCGGACATGGTACAGAAAACCATGGGACTACCGGCCTCTTCAGGGCAGAGCGTTAAGGTTAGGCCGTTGAAAGTTATTTCGACAGTGGCGAAGTATTTTGACTACAAGAATAAGGATCTTTTGGGAACAAGCAGGAAAGCCGAGCTGGTCTTGGCGAGACACATCGCCATGTATTTGCTCAGAGATTCTTTGGGGATCCAACTGGAAAAAGTAGGCGAGCTGATGGGGGGAAGAGACCATAGTACGGTAATGCATGCGGTTGAAAAAATGGAAGACGAGATGAAGGAAAAACCCGATGTAAGAAGAAAAATACTGGCGGTAAAACAGGCATTGTACACATAGATATCCACAGACAATTCACAGAGTGTGTACAACTTCACAAAATGGGGATATGACAAATGTTTTTTCAATAGTCGGTGGAGAAGTAGCTTAGTTATCAAGAACTTTGTCAACAAAGATCGGCGGTTTTACGGAACATTTTGGGCATAGATTTGTCTTAAAGAGAGGAAATTGATTGATGTTTGGATGAGAGTTAAGTTATTGACAGGGAATTTGGGAGACGGTCAGTCAGGGTAATCAACATATCCACAACACCTACTACTAATAACTACTATCTTTATATAAATATATTGTTAATAGAGAGGGAGAGATAAAGGTGCGCGTAAAGGGAATTGCTTTGGTAAGATTAGCTTAATGAAAGTGACAGCCTTATCAGAAAATTTAAAAAAGACACTGGGTGTGGTGAGTAGGGGGATAAGCAGCAGACCTCAGTTACCCGTCCTGTCCGGAGTGTTGCTCAGGGCAACCGGTGAGGGGATGGAAATGGTGACTACGGATCTGGAAATAAGTTTCTGGTCAAAGATGGGAGCAAAGGTGATCGAGGAGGGAGAGATCGTTGTCCCCGCAAGACTATTCTCGGATCTGGTGGCCAGTCTACCACCGGGAGCGGTCGATATTGAAACTGATAAAAATAAATTGATATTGAAGAGCAAGCAGATCAAGGCGGAGATCATGGGGCAAGAGGCCGATGATTATCCGGTGATACCCAGGATGAAGTCGTCACAGCTGAAGATAAATGCGGGAGAGTTTAGAGAGAAAGTCGATAAGGTTAGCGTTTCGGCAGCCAAGGACGATACCAGGCCGGTATTGACGGGGATGTTGTGGGAATTCAAGTCGGAAGAGGTGGTCTTGGCGGCTACGGACGGGTATAGACTGAGCGTGGACAAGATGAAAATCCCTAAGATAGAGGAAAAGCTTTTGGGAAAGGTGATATTGCCGGCAAGGTCTTTGATGGAGGTCTCCAGGGTAGCGGGCGAAATGGGAGTAGATTCTTTGGCAGTGGAGTTCGATAAGGAAAATCAACAGGTGATATTCGCTTTGGATGGGGTAGAAGTAGCTTCCAGATTGATCGCAGGGGAATTTCCTCCGTATCAGCAGATAATGCCAAATACGTACAATACCAGATCAAGTTTTGGGAAAGATGAATTCGCCGAGGCCGTTAAAAGAGCCAAACTATTTGCCAGGGAGAATGCCAATATTGTCAGGCTATCAGTGGAAGACGGAACATTAAAGGTCGTCGCCGAGAGTAGTCAGGTGGGCACTAATGAGTCGGAGATCGAGGCAGAGGTGGAAGGAGAGAAAATCACTGTGGCGTTTAACGCGCAGTATTTATTGGATTACTTGAATATATTTGATGAGCAAAATGTGGTTTGGGAGACAGAAGGAGAATTAAAGCCGAGCGTGTTCAGAGCAAAGGACGAAAACTGGATGCAGGTGATCATGCCGGTCAGGATGCAGCAGTAATCTACAGGAGGATTAGAGGGGAAGATATTTGACGACGTAATGTTTAAAATTTCGATTGTAGGTCTTGATGAAGTGAGAACTTCCCGATTGAAAGTGTTCGATATATATCTCATCCTTATCCAACTGAAGAGAGACATCTTTGATCACCTTCTTTTGGTTGGGATCGACGACCCTGACAAGAAGTCCGCTATCGTCGGCAATCAGGAGTACCAGAGAGTTGTTGGACCGGTTGAAGAACATATCTGTGGGTAGTGTGGTTAGCTTAAGAACGTCCGTGAAGGTCGCGGATGATAGATTGAGCGAGGTGAGGATATTGTTCTTGGAATTTACAAAATAAAGAAGTCCGTTTGTGTCACTGAAGGTGACCGATCTGTCCAAGGCCGGAATATTTTTGACGATGAATTCTTTGGTGGATAAGGAAAAGATATTGATGAAGTTGTTAGGTCCGATATTGACGTCTATTTTATTACTGATCAAAAGGTAGTTATCATTTAGCCAAGAAACCGAATTGGCGGTGATGTTCTCTTCAAGGGGGGTGGTAATATTCGTCGACAGGTCATAGAGATAAAGAGTGGAGATACTCTTTGTGGCGTCATATTTTCCCAAGAAGGCGAGGCTACTCTCGGTGGAATTAATACTGTAGTTAATGATGGGTTTGTAGGGAGTGGTGTTGAGCTTAACTTGGAATTTATTAGTGAGACTTAGAAGATAGAAGGCATTGTCGGGATCGGCGTAGGTGCCGGCTTCGTAGACCAGGCTACCACCTCTGGTTTGATAGTCGACAACAGTGAGTCCGTCGGGAGTGATGGGGAAGGGAGTGTCGCCAAGATATTGAACAAGTTGTTTTTCTTGATTGACGGCCACTATCTGTTGATTATCAGTGATCTTTATGTATCTTTCGGTGGAAAATGTTTGGGTGTAGGTTTGGGCACTAAAAGGGGTGGGAGTGATTTGGGGAAGAATCGGTTGGGTCGGGGTGAAGGGGCGAGTACCCGGTCGAGGGATGAGGGAGATAAGGTAACCGATAATGATGACGGCTATCACCCCCAGGAGGAGACGGTGTTTTTGGATCTTGGCGATGATTTGATTTACTTTATCCATATTGTTTATTGGAATTCCGGGTAAACTTCAATATTGAGAGGTCCGCACAGATTAAGTTTCTCACAAAAATCCACCCAAGGAGCGTAAAAATGGGGGTAATTTTCGGGAACGGTTGTCATATCAGACTGATCGCTGATCTGAAAATGAACGTGTTCAGGGGTACTTTGGGCATTACCCGAGGAGTCCATCCCACCAAGGATGTCCCCTGCCTTTACCAGTTGACCCATCGATACAAAATTACACATATTGTGAGCATAGTAGTAGAACATGCCGTCGATACCGGCGATGATGAAGGCGTAACCACCCAGGCCTTCAGTTTCCGAGGTCCAGATGACGGTGCCGTCGACATAGGCAATGAGGGGAAGGGGAATATCATCAGGCTGACCCGGTTTATCACCGACCCTCATGATGTCATTGGCAGGATAGTCATGATGAGCGGTGACATAGGAGACGGTGGAGATATCATTTACCGGGAAGCAATAGGTAATCCCGTTGTACTCATTACAGGTGAGATTGTCGTTGTTCATGGTCGATCCAGAACAAAAACCGGAGACGGCACTTTTGGGGGCGGCTTCCAGTTGGGCAAGAGTGGAGACGATAGGGCCGGCAAGGATTGAGGTGATGTAAAAGAAATATCCGATGAAAGAGGAAACAATTATTATTCCAAGTGCAGAAGCTACTGCGGAGGAAGCTATGGCTCCGGCAACAGCTACGAAACCGACAAACGCAGTTGCTCCTACTCCAAAGAGAGCTGCTGCTCCTGTGGCGGCGTCCCGAGCAGCGGTCTTGAAGTTAAACTCTTCACCATAGAAGGCTTGAGAGAGCCAATCGAGACCTTTCTTGAGAATCTTAATACCTTGCATAAAGATCTCTGCGCCGATGTAGATGATGATACCGACGCCAAAAGTGGCAACACCGGAGACGACGGCAAGAGCTTGAGCAGAGACTCTAATACCGGCTTTAACAGCGATCTTGGCAGCAAGTGCAGCTGCCCTGGCGCCGGCTTTCTTGGCTAAGACCTTGATGGTGTTTTTTAGACCTTCTTTGGTGAGGAGTTTGCCGATGGAGCTTGAGGCCAGATTGGGGACGAGACGCCCGGTAATGAATTGGCCGGCTTGGCGACCAAAATAGCTTTTGAGTGATCCAAACGGGTCGAGGATGGTATTAATTGTCGAATGGTTCCTGGAAAAGAAACCTGAGATCTTATTAAGTCTTGAAGTTATTCTGTTGTTGATGGAGTTGAGAGAACGAGTCAATCTTCCGATCGGTTTGCCGATTTCTCTTGCCAGTGCCGAGTTTTTGACCTTTTCAAATTCCGTGTTGATCTTACCGAACAAGCGGGAGTTGGCTTGGTAAAATTTTGCGAGTGAGGTGTGTTGATTTGCTTTGTCCTTTACCCAACTAACAATCTCTTTCGAAGAAAGTTTTTTTGAGAGGTTCAAATATTCTTCATAGGCGGCTTTGTTCTTGGAGAGGAGAGAGAGGGCGGATTGAGCATTGTCAGGGTCATTGGCGAAGGTCCTCACCCTTTCTATGTGAGCCTCGGGAGTGTCGGTTTTTTCGATGGTTTCCAGTTGTTGTCTGATGGTACCGAAAAGCTCAGGGTGAGCTTTGTAGAGTTTGCCGAGTGAGGAGTTGGGGTCATTTTGATGAGACCAAGCATGGGAGATGACTTTGTCAAACTCGGCGGTGGTCAGGCCTTTACTGTAGAGAAGGATAGTTTGTCCGGAGAGGTCTTTTGATTGAGTTTTAGGGTCAGAAATGAGGATAGACGCTTGTTGAGCTTCGTTGGTGGCATGAGGATTCAGACCCAGCTGAGGTAATTCGGCACGAATATTTTTTTCCAAATCGACTGCTTGGCGAAGAGGGTCTTCGGGAGGAGGAATCCTACGCTGAATATTTTTGTCGGCGGAAAGCTTTGAGTGAATTTCATCAAGAACTTTTCTGGCTGCTGCAGATTGGGTATCGAAGTCCAAATTTTGAGAACCATCGGGCTTTTTTACTCCAGAGATTACGGTCTGGGTGGTGGAGGAGAGATAGTCTTCGACTTTGGAGGTGAAAGGAGTAAGGTCAATATCTATGGTATCCCTTTGGTTTATTTTTTGAGCAATGGTGGCTTCCGTGGTGGATATCAGACTTACATAGTGATCCACCATCTCGGGCTTATCCTTAGCCTGGAACCTTTCAGTTTTTAGACTTGACAGCTTGAGTTGTTCTCTGGCTATATCCTGATTTAGACGATCGTGTTTGGCGGCGTTGTTGTCAAGTTCGACATAGATATCGGAGATGGAAGTGGTGTATTGATCGTCGGCTTTGAAGATGGAAAGTGAGATGGCGGTGACAAGGTCATGATGATTTTCGATGTCTATGGCTTCGGTTAGGGCGAGGTAGCGGGTGGAGTCGATAACGGATGGGGCTAACTCTTTGAGATGTTTTTTCTGGTCTTCGGTAATATCCGGGTAAGTGTTGATATATGAGTCGACGGCTTGAGAAATAACTTCGTTAAGAGGAGCCATGACAGCCTCATGAGAGCCGGCTTTGGGATTAACTATTTTTACTATTAGATCTTCATAACGTTTGTCCTCTGCTTGATTAAAATCTTCAGGATTATAGGAAAGGGCCGCTCTATTTTTGCGAATGGCGGAGAGTCTTTCGCGAATGATCATGGCCTCACGGGCACGTTTGACCGACTCGGCGACAGAGCTTACCTTGCCGTCATTGACATTCTTTTCGGACAGATGTTCTTCGTATTCAGCTACCAGAGCTTCCAGTTCAGGGGGAATATTAGGTGTTTCTTCAGGGGCGGTCTTGGTTTCGCTTTTGGGTTCATCTCTCTCGTAAAGATCGAGACAGTCTTGGGCAGAAGAGAGGGGAAAATGATTGATTATGGCCTCGATACCTTTTAGCTGAAGTTCTTCAGCAATCGAGTTAATGTAAGGAATGTTGGCGAACTGAGAAATGATGGCAGCAACATGTTGTCTCCGTTTGTCGGAGAGATCATCAAGAATGGGACGTTCCGAGATGATCCCAATTGCTTGTCGAAGAATGTAGACGATTGAGGATTTTTCGGCCATGTTTTAGACAGGGGCAGCTTTTTGACGATCTAGAATTTCCGATGGTTTACTGGTGGCGAGAGCGTGTTCATCGGGAGAGGAAATGATCTTCATAGCGACATGATTTTGACCGGCAAAGAAGATCCCTTCTCCTATATTGGCGGAGAGAAGGAGTTGACGTTCTCCTTGCGAAAGGAAGAAGACCTCTGATATTTGGTTGATGGCGGCAGAGGATTGTTTGAGTAGGAGTTTGAGAGCGGAGTTGGTGATGATGGCTTTACCATAGGGTGAACCAAGGAAATCATCGACGTTCTGGGAGATGACGGTGACCCCGAGGAAGTATTTGCGTGCACGTTTAACAAATCCTTGAAGAATCTTGGCAGAGTCTTCATAGCGCATGAGATACCAGGCCTCATCGACGATGAGCATGCGCTTCCGAAGATCTTTTCTTACTTGAGTCCAAACGAAGTCGAGGATCATGAACATGACGATGGGACGGATCTCATCGGCAAGGTCGCGCATGGAAAAGATGGTAACAGGAGCGTTGATGTCGATGTTCGATTGCTGGTCAAAGATGCCTTTGATCGAGCCCATGACGTAGCGTTCCAGCCTGGCAGCGAGGATCTTACTGACGGGTTCTTCCATGCCGATGAGGGCCCGGTAGAGATCTTCCATGCGAGGGGCTTCAATGACATGAGTTGAAGGATCCTCGGTGATACCTTTTTGCCGATACGTAAGAACGAGGGCCCGGTTCATAGTGGCGTCTTCCATGGGTGACATTTCCCCGATCATGATCTTTAGAAGGGACATGAGGAAGAGATATTTATATCCCATCTCGTCCTCGGTACTTTCAAGGGGCTTGGCAATTTGGAAAGGATTAATTTTATGGGCAGAGGTGGAAGCGAAGGAGAGATAGTTGCCACCAACGGCTTTGGCGATCATTTCGTATTCATTCTCGGGATCGAGAACTATGATCTGTGTATCAAACATCAGAGAACGAAGAATCTCGAGTTTGACACAGTATGATTTACCGGCACCGGAGGTGGCCAGAACGAGCATATTGGCGTTCTCCAGAGAGAAACGATCAAAGATGACGAGAGAGTCATTATGAGAGTTGATACCGTAAAGGATCCCTTGGTTATCAGAGAGTTCAGAGGAGGTGAAGGGGAAAGTAGTGGAAAGAGCAGTGGTATCCATGTTCCTGGTGATCATCAAACGATCTTTACAGTAGGGAAGGGTGGTTTTGAAGGCGTCCTCCATGGAGAGAGAAGCGGTCTTACCGATGATGAGAAGAGAGGCAAGCATCGACTGGATCTGTGAGGTGATGGTATTGAGTTCTTTAATGGAGTCGGCAGAAACGGTGATGTAGAGAGAGAACTGGAAGAAACGTTCAGCCCCTTTGACCAGTTGCTCCTGGAGGGATTTGGCGTCTTCAAGACCGGCTTCCGTACTGGCTTGGGGAATGCGCCCGCGTTCAATATCGGTATTGATCTCCGCTTCCATCTCGGCGATACGGCGTCTTAGTTGATCAAGAGTATCTTTGGAATCGCTGGGATAAACATACATAGCGATATCAAGAGAGTGATTGAAGTTAATCAAAGGAGAGAGCCAGTTGGCCGAGACATAGCGGGGATATCCGGTGACAAAGAGAGTGCGGAGGTAGACGTCATCTATTTTTAAACTGGAAAAATCTATTTCTATGGCCGAGGGAGCGATGATGTCTTGGACAGAGGTGCTTCCTTGAGTAGTTTTTGTTTTTGGGGGAGGGGGAGGTGGTGGGGTTGGAGCAGGAGTCGGCATGACAGGAGTACCCGCAGTGGCAGCGACGGGTGTATTGGCGGGGGCTTTAGGGGCGCGACCAAAGAGATTAAAAGCCATAGTTTAAGTATAACGGATTGAGGCTTTATTTATCGTTAGAGATGCCGCCAATAGCCTTGGTTTGGGCGGCAGTAGCGGTGGCGGCAGAGGAGGGGTTATAGATGGAATAGAAGAGATTGACCAGTTCGGGTGTAGTGAGTTGTTGCGACCTTAGACCGATACGGGCAAATTGTCTTATTAAGTGATCCCTTCTGGGATACAGAGCCATGGCAGCTTTTTCTTCGATGTAATCAAGATCGTAGGGAGGTTTCTGGGGAGCTTTGGCGATGGGGTTAAAAGTAGCGGAGGTAATTCCAAGTTCGAGGGAGGTGAAGGGAATAATGATGAAGAATTTTTTCTCAAGAACACGGTTCTCTTTGACCAGGGATTTGACGAACTGGCGGTAGGCGAGGAGTTGCTCCTTTATCTTTTGTGAAGGGGTGATCTGAATTCTGTTGTCGAGAAGATCAAGGTAATCGGAAATATTCTTTCTTTGAGAGCGGATGAGAATTTGAACTGAGAAAGAAAGAGAGTTAAGGAGTCCGGCATAGGCATAGATGGTGGCGTCTTGTTCTTCTTCGGAGAGAAGATTGAAGTTTATCGCAGTGGTCCTGAGGACAAGAGCTACCGTACCGTCTTTGAGAAAGACTAGATGGTTCTTGATGGTATAGATGTCGAGATGTTCCTGGGTGGAAGCTCTGATGTTGTCGGCCATTGGTTATGCTGTGCCCGATTCCGCTTGGATCTTGAGCGGAGAGACAATTTTGTTTGTTAATTCGATGGAGTAAGTGGAGAAGTTAAAACCGGTTTTCTCGGCGGCGATCTGGTAGAGGCCCTTTTCGAGAGGACGGGCGAACATGAATTGGCCGAGACGGTTACTTTTGGTGGCTCTTATGGTCAGACCATTGGAGAGTATTTCTACTAAGACATTCTCCAAGATCTTTCCGTCCGGGGTAAGAGTAAGACCGACCAGGGTATTGGGAGTGGTGGGGGTAAACGGAATCGGAAGATTGGTTGTTGGAGCCGGAGCTTGAGAAGGATTCTCCGGCTGGGAGACAGGAGCGGGAGTGGGAATACCGAGGTCGGGTAGATCGGCGGGAGTTTCCGGTTCCTCCTGTGGTGTAGGTTCGGGAATGATGACTATTTCAGGCTCAGGTGGGGTTTCGGGTGCGGGAGTGATGGGTTCAGGAACGGCTACCGGGAGTGGAGCAGCGGCAGGGACGGTGGAAGAGGGGCTGACGGAGGGGGCTTTGGGGGCAGAAGTAAGAGGTGATTGAGTGAGTGCGGTTTGAGCCGCTTCTTCCGGCGGGGTCTGGCGCCAGGTGTATTGGGTGGGAGCATAGATAGATTTGATGAAGGCTAGGATCCATTGATCCAGAGGACGGCCTTGGACAGGAACGAAGGCGGAGCCTATTCCAAGCACGAGGAAAATGAAAGAAATGGGGTACTTGAAGAAGAAGGGTAGAGGTGAGGAATAGAAGAGAATGGCCAGAATGATGCCTGCGGCAAGCATACCAAATTGCTTGATGGTCATGTCACCGATCAAGCGGAAGCGGTAGCTACTGATGTCCTGTGGTAGGGGGTGCTGCTGGATGGCCATATGAAAGTGTAATTTTAGTATATCTTTTTTTGATGAAGGATTCGAGAAGGGATATTGTA
>CAZIPD010000001.1:75448-83293 GCA_964541175.1 uncultured Pseudomonadales bacterium | reverse complement strand
CGAATGGCGATCTTGTCGAAGACGTCGAGCATGTTGGTTGCCATTTTGGTTAGTTGTGCCATTTGTTTGACAACATTTCCTTCTCTGGCCTGACAGGCCTTGAGTTTTGCGTCGGTAAGTTTCAACTTGGCTGAAACCGAGTTTCCAGGTGAATCCGGTCTACCGTAAACCGCAAATGTGGAAGAGGCGAATATAAAGAGAAACAGAGGAAGGATAAAGAGGGCTTTTTTCATATAGATGTATTTTTTAACTGGTAACTAATGGTACTATTTATGTCCTGGTTCGTCAAATTCCTAAAACATGCCTTTCTTTTTGAGCAGGGAGATGTCTTTTTGTAGTTGGGATAAACGTTTTTCGATGTCTGTCAGAACCTTGGAGACTTCGTTTTCCTCCCTATCTTCTTCTTTAGAGCTTAACTCAAGACTGTCGACGTCCTCTTCCAGATCTTCGACATCCTCTTGGATGTCCTCGACGTCCTCTTGGATCTCGTCGATATCCTCTTTGACATCGGCAATATGAAGAGTGGTTCGGTTGACGCTCATTTGGATAAAGATGGCCAAGTAGATCGCTTCCAAGGAGACGGCAGTGGTGAGGATCAATAATACATCGTCAAGACTAAAACCGAACTTAACCAGGACAAATATGCCAATGAACAGCAGAGTATGAATGACGATCGAGGCAGGTGTGCCCACGACATAGGTAAATTTTTCGGTAGATCTTTGGAGGAAATCCATCAGAGGTAGCTAAATGGTATCAACTGAAATTATACCTTTTGAGACAAAAAAATACCGCCCCCTAAGGGGCGGTTTTTGCTCACAAGCCTCGGAGCAGCTCCAACGTTGATTGAAGGTGCCCTTCGGCTTCATTAAGGTATTTCTCGTAACTTTTATAAAATAACTCCTCAGGAAGGAGGGGTACATCGACAAACTCTTCCAGAAAATCTCTTTTGGACATCTGGAGGATCTTTTTTTGAGAGAAACCGACCAGAACAATGACCCACGGGTTGTCGCGATCACAACCTTTGGGGGGACGCAGGCCATCCAAGTTACGGGCAACAGAACGTGTAATTAAGGTTCGCCCGATCCAAGAGTGTTCAATTTTCTTGGTTATTCCCAAATCGATATTCTCAATTATGAGTAGCCAGTATTCGACCGGCAGGTCGGGATCGACTGGACCTTTTTCAAACTTGTTGAGACCAAAGAGGTTAGAAAAGCTGGTGGTCAAGCGTTTGAGCATGAGGACTCCTTTAAAGTGCGAGGTAATTGAGGATGTCCTATATTATATATTACACTGCTCCGGGAGTCAAGATTGGGCTCAGAAAATGATCTCCTCTGAAGGGAGGAACTCCTCACCGTTGGATGGCTGTGCTTGGAATGGGGTTTTCAACCATTGAATGTAGTCGCAGCCGGTGGCTTTTTTAGCCTCTCTGTCCCAGCCGGAGGTCGAGCATTTTTTCATCTTCTTGCCGTTGGCGGTGGTATAGAGTACCAGGTCCTGACCACAAGCGGGGCATTTTTCGTCCAGTTTTTCGGTGGTGCCATTGATCCACTCGACGTAATCACAGCCGGTGGCTTTCTTGGCCTCCTTATCCCAACCACCCGCAGAGCATTTTTTCATCTTCTTTCCGAATCTGGTCACTTGGAGAACCAGGGGAGAGCCACATTTGGGGCATTTTTCGTCCAAAGCTTGAGGTTCGACCGAGAGCCATTTTACATAATCACAACCCTCAGCTTGCTTGGTTTCTTTATTCCAACTTCCGGTAGAACAGCGCTGAAGCTTTCTTCCAGTGGGAGTTTCGGAAATATCACCGAGAGGGGCGCCACATTTGGGGCAGAGTTCGTTTTTGTCCATTCACACAGAATAGCACCTTTTCTTTAGGAGAGGAAGTCTTTTTTTATTTGCTCAACCACTGTACCGGCATGTTGTTTCAGCTCGCTCTCGATCTCCGGGTGGGTGTGTGTTTGGACAAAGACAATTATTTCCGGGTCATAGGGTCTTTCTTCCACTAAAGTGAGAAAGGTTTTGTGTTTATGTGAGTCCAGTTTTTCAAGAATGAAGCTAATTATCTCGTGGTGGATGATGTCATCGACCAACTGCTTCGCTTTATTTTTATGGTTTTCCGGATCTTCGGTGGATTCGATGAGAAGAATAATTTCTTCTTTATTTACTAGATGATCGTAGAAAAGAATTGACATAGTTTTTAATAATTAACCGGACCTAAGGGAACTTTATTATCCGGATCGTCGATGAACATAACTAATGTTAGTCCTTTTCGGGGACCAAGATGGAGATCGAGGGCTTTCATAACCTCAGGAGATCCGCCGAATTGTTTACCAGTCCATTCTGAGGGGCCGGCGTCACCAATAACGGCGACGACCGCTTTACCATTGACTGGGTTCACTACCAGCACTTTACGATATTTGTACCATTCTCTGAGTGTGGCAAAATCGGTGTTCCAGTTTTCAAGATACAAAGTCTGGACGGCGAGATAATACTTCTCGTTCATGTAGTCCTTGGTCGTGAACTGATTGGCGTCTCTCGCAAAATATCCCCATGCTCCCAGACCCGGCGCCATGCCCGCTTCTTGGATTTCGTCGTGTTGTGAAAGAGAGTCGCCCGGGAAACGAGCGAGGTGTTGTTCAAATCCCATATAACCGATATGGTGATTGAGGGACTGGCCATCAAGATACGCTTTGGCAGTGATACCGGTATTTTCTTTCACCAACTCTTCAATGGTCGATGATCCTTCCGGAGTAAGTTTTGACGGGGAATGAGGGAGGAACTCTTGGATCTTGGAAAGTAATTTTTGGCGATTGGTGAGGGCGTCTTGAGAAGCAACCGCTTTGGCCGGTTCGGCGATGGGTGATGGAACCTGTAGAGGCATGGCAAGGAGTGTACCGACCAAACCCGCCCCAGCCAATATTCTGCTTGATTTTTCGCGAAGATCAAAGGCGACCAGACGGGACTTTTTGAAAAATTTCTTGGCCGTGGGATTTTCCAGAAGACGGGACCTGACCGATGCCGATCTTTTTTCAAGATTGGCAATCGATTGGGCAAGATTGGTCGTGGGCATTTTTCAGCTTAGAAATTGATTTAATCTTCTGATCGATTCCTCTTTACCCAAGACAACAATACAATCGAATAATGGAGGAGTAACCGGACGTCCGGTAAGGCTGAGCCTGAGGGACATAAAAGCTTCTTTGGGTGAGAGACCAGAGTCTTTCTGAATTTGGGCCAATTTTTCGTGAAGTGACTGGGCATTAAAATCCGACTGGGATGAAATCACAGCGATGACGTTCGTAAACCACTTTTTGGTCTCTTCTTCGGTATGGGCAGATTGATCAAGAATCGATCCTTTGTCAAAAGATGGGGAGGTAAAGAAGAAATCAGACAAAGAGGCAAAGTCTTTGAGGGTGACCATCCTGTCTTTGACCAAGGGAAGAACCTGATAAACCTTCTCTTTCTGCCAGTCTTCCGGAAGGGATGGCCTGATCCGGTCATAGAGATCCGAGTCCGACATTTTTTTGATCCACTGACTATTGAGATAGTTTAATTTTTCAATATCAAAAATGGCGTTTTGGCGTTGGATCCTGTTCTCATCAAAGATATCGATCATTTCGGCTAAGGTGAGGAGGTCGGAGTTATCTTTGTAGGAAAACCCAAGGAAGAAAAGAAAATTATTGATCGCTTCGGGGAGATAGCCATCATCAATATATTCGAGAACCGATTTAGCGCCATGGCGTTTGCTGAGCTTGCTTTTGTCAGGTCCGAGAAGGAGGGGAACGTGGGCGAGAATGGGAGGTTCCCAACCAAAACTTTCGTAGAGAAATAGATGTACCGGGGTGGACATCATCCACTCAACTCCGCGAAGGGCATGACTGATCTCCATCAAATGATCATCGACGACGACCGCCAGGTGGTAGGTAGGAAGACCGGAGGTCTTAAGGAGAACTTTGTCGTCGCATTCATTGTTGGGCAGGGACAGCTTTCCCTGGACCAGGTCTTTCCAAACGGTGAAACCGGTCTCGGGTAATTTGACCCTTATAACATGAGGCTGTTGGGAGTTGAGTTTTTCTTCAACTTCCGAGGATGAAAGATTACGGCAGAGACGGTCGTATTTGGCAAATGGATTATCTTCGTGGAGTTTTTTGAGCCTTTCCTCGGTACAGAAGCAATAATAGGCGGCACCTTTGGCAACCAATTCCTTGGCATATTTCTGGTAAATCTCTTTTCTTTCCGATTGAGTATATGGAGCGAATGGGCCACCGACCTGAGGGCTTTCGTCAGGAATTAACCCCAGAACGTCCTGGATACGAAATATTTTTTCTTCCGAACCGGGAACATAACGGTCTTGGTCGGTATCTTCGATACGCAAAATAAATTCACCATTATATTTTTTGGCGAGTAAATAGTCGAATAGTGCTGTACGCGTATTGCCGATGTGGGGGATGCCAGTAGGCGAGGGCGCAATACGAGTTCTCACGTGCGTAGATCCCATGATGATAGTATACTTTATTTATATTCAGATAGACCTATGGCTACGCTAACAGAATCAGCAGAACAGGCTCGAAAAGCAATAAAATACGGAGGAATCGCAATGGTAGTGATTTCACTGGTGTGGTATATGGGTGTGGCAGCCATCGATTACTACAATAAGCTTTACCCACCGGCCGCTCCCCCACCCACGGTCGTTTTCGGTCAACTAACTCCGGTGGCATTCCCGGAGAATAAGGAGAGGCCGACACTGACCTTAGAACTTCCTACCGGACAGATCCCGGCATTCCCCGATAGAATGATCGTGTATAGAGCACCAACCAAGAGAAGCGGTTTTGCCGATCCCGGAAAAGCGATCGAGACCGCGACGGCACTTGGCTTCCTCTTTAAACCAGAGCAACCGACGGAAACAAATTACATTTGGATATTACAAGATCAGTTGGCGTCCAAGCTGGAAATGAATATCATTTCCGGTCATTTCGTTTTGAGCAGACAGTGGCAGAATAATCCTGCTTTGGCGGCAATGGCGAATTTCACTTCACAGCAGGCAGTGATAACCGAGACAGAAAACTATTTGAAGAAAAGTAATTTATTACCCAACGATGCTATTGGAGCCGAAAAGACAACTCCGCTGAAGGATGATGTGGGAAAACTGGTAAATGCCCTTTCGCTATCCGATGCCGATTTTGTACAGATAGATCTTTTTAGAAAAGATATCGAGGAGATCGACCCGGAAAGCGATAAAAAAGAGGTGGTTGCCAGTTATCCATTCTATAGAACTGACCCGGGTAAGGGATTGATCAGAGTTATCTTTGCCGGGGGAAGAACTGTGGCGGAGAAATTTATATTTCTCGACTATGGCTACACCACGGTTCAGTATGACAATAACGGAACCTATCCGGTCAAAACAGGAGAGGAGGCTTGGACGGAACTTCAGCAAGGTGGAGGATTTGTTACTCTGAGTAGTCCAAAGAGCGGTGAGATAAAGATAAGAAAGATATTCCTTGGCTATTATGATGCTCAAGAGGGACAGAACTTCGCTATGCCAATATATATCTTCTTGGGAGATAAGGGATTGGTAGCTTATGTTTCCGCAGTGAAAGAAGAGTGGATAAAGAAGTAAGTTATTCCCAAATGTAGTTGCTGTATATCCAATTGAGAAGTTTCTCGGTTTCGCCAAAACGGTTTTGGCTGCCTAATATACTGATCAGTATCGGGTGGTTGTAGCGGTCGGCATAGGTGACGAGACACTCACCGGCGGATGGGGTCCAACCAGTTTTGACACCGAGAATCCCCGGTTTACCAAGTAACAAATTGGTGGTAACCAAGGGATAGATATTCCCATTTTCACTTTTGAGAGTAATTTTCTTGGTGGAAACAATATTTTTGAACAGAGTACGATCGAGGGCGTGTTGGGCGATCATGGCGATGTCATAGGCGCTGGTGTAATGGTTGGGGCTGTCGACTCCCGAGACGTTGGCAAAATGTGAATTGATAAGACCAAGTTGAGTAACTTTGGCGTTCATCCTGTCGACAAAATGAGAATATCCACCAGGATAGTTTTCCGCCAAGGTGACAGCGGCATCATTTCCCGAGGGAACGAGTAGTGCATAGAGGGCATCTTGAGCAGTGATGATATCTCCCCTGATCAATTCGGCTTTTGCACCGGTAGAAAGACTACCGTTTTTTACTCGAAGTCGTGTACCGGGATCGTATGAGTCCATGGCAATAACTGCCGTCATGATCTTGGTTAGAGAGGCAGGGCGGAGCCTTAGACTTGGTTGTTTGGCAAGGAGGACAACCTGGCTCTTCAGGTCAATTACGAAAACGCCTAAGGCAGTGAGCGCGGGTGGATTGACCCCACGAGAATGAGGAATGGGGGGCGAGTGGGTGAAGGCTGCCTTAACCGATGGTTTGAGAGGAGTTTTGCCGGAGACGAGAGGGATTGAAACGACAAACCCTAGGAATACGGAAAGAAGCGTAAGACTTACGCCCAGATGGAGGGGGCGAGAATATTGAACAGTGAATTTCATTTTTAGGACTTGTCCGCCAGCTTGAAGTCAACTCTCTCCATGTCGCGAGGGAACATACTGGCCTCACGGATGTTGGCTAACCCCAAAATTTGCATGGTGACCCTCTCGAGGCCAAGCGCAAATCCGCCTTCGGGTGGAACTCCATATTTGAAGGCTTCGAGGAAGAGGGTAATCTTCGATGGGTCCATGTGCCATTCCTCGACTTGTTTTAAAAGCTGGTCATAGTCACTAACACGACGGCCACCTGAAGACCACTCAACTCCACGACAGAGAAGATCGACTCCCTCGTTGAACTCGGGATTTTCCGGGTTGGGATAGACGTAAAAAGGTTTTTTCTTGGTCGGATAGCCGTAGACAAAGACAAGATCGGAACCGGTTTCTTCTTTAATGATGCGAGAGATATCGCGCTCATCTTCGGGATTGAGATCTTTCTGACCGCGAGAATCTCGGGCGGTCTTATCGAAGATCTTTTGCTGGGCCTCGGTAAGACTGATGACGGGAGTTTTTTCAATGGTCGAGGGAATAGTTGCCTGATACATCTTTAACTCTTTGGCACATTTTGTTTGGACCGCATTGAGAATGTACTTAACACATTCTTCTTCCATATCGACGATGTCCTTCCAGGATTCTATGAAGGCCATCTCGGCGTCGAGGGAAACGATCTCGGTGATGTGACGGGTAGTGACGCTTGGTTCGGCGCGGAAGACTTTGTTGACGGAAAAAACGCGTTCGAAGGCACTCATAGCAATTTGTTTGTAGAGTTGAGGGCTTTGAGTGAGGTAAACTTTGCGGCCGAAATAGTCAACTTCGAAAACTTCCGATCCGCCTTCGGCGATCTCGGGGACTATGACCGGAGCTTGGAACTCGAAAAAATCATGAGTTTTTAAAAATTCTCTGAAGGAGTCAACGATGACTGACTGGACTTTAAAAATTGCCTGGACGCGGGGGTGACGAAGAGTCAGGGCGCGATTATCCAGAAGGGTGGGAAGTTCGAGGTCGAGGTCTTCTTTGGTGATATCAAAGGGAGGTGTAGCTGCTTTGGCCAGTAGTGAGTATTCTTGGACATCTATTTCGATAGTGCCAGTTTCAAGGTCGGAGTTGATGGATTTTTCATTTCTGCTTTTGACCGGTCCGGTGATCGAGATGGCGTCTTGAATTCCCAGCTCCGACATTTTTTGAAAACCGACGAGTTGGATCTTTCCCGATAAGTCACGAAGATCGATGAAGGTGAGTTTGCCGAAATCACGCTTGTTGTCAACCCAACCTTTGAGAGTTACAGATTGACCAATTTTACCGAGAGTGTCTTTAATAAATGTTC
>CAZIPD010000001.1:64936-75348 GCA_964541175.1 uncultured Pseudomonadales bacterium | reverse complement strand
GCTCAGCTTTCTGATCTCTGTTCTGGCCTTGCTAGTTTTAACAAAATGAAGCCAATCACGATTCGGTTTCTTTTTGTTCTTAGTCTTGAGTATTTCCACCACATCTCCGCTTTTGAGAACTGCACTTAGGGGAACAATCCTGCCGTTTATTTTGGCCGTGTGAATGAACTGACCTAGATCAGAGTGGACAGCGAAAGCATAATCTACCGGGGTGGAGTTTTCCGGCAAATCGTAAACATCACCGCTAGGAGAGAAAACATAAATGTGATGAGCGAGGGCATCGAGTTTGAATTGGCTGATATTCTCTTTGGTAGAGACAGTTTGTTGCCAACCCTCCAGTTGTTTTACCCATGACATTTTGTCCGTTACCTTAAAGGCGGTACCTTTTTCTAGTTTTTCATCGGTGGCACCTGTCATCTTTGCCTGGGTGTAGGCAAAGTGAGCGGCGGCACCAAATTCTGCTTGTTGATGCATCTCTTCTGAGCGAATCTGAATCTCGACGATGTTGCCTTTGTTATCAAAAACTTTGGTGTGGATGGAGCGATAGCCATTGGGTTTCGGTTGAGCAATAAAGTCGGAAATTCCCAATGATGGTGCGGGGGTCCAGTATTGATGGATAATGCCGAGGGCAGAGTAACAAGATGCCGTGTCCGGGGTGATGACCCTGATAGCCATCAGATCGTGAATGAGATCAATATTCCGATCGATCTCAGGACGGAGCAGCTTTTTATAGAGAGAGAATTTGCGTTTCGGCCTGCCCTCAACCTTGGCCTTAACATCATGCTTGACCAGTTGCTGACGGATCTTCTGGATTATTCCCGTAACATTTTCTTCCGAATGTTTGAGGTGGGGTCTGGCTATATCAATGAGCCAGTCATATTCTTTTGGATAGAGATAGGGGAATGCCAGATCCTCAAGATCCCCCTTTAGTTTACCCATGCCCAGTCTCTCGGCCAGAGGGGCGTAGACTTCTAAAGTTTCCAGAGCGATCCTTTTTTGTTTCGAAAGAGCAACTCCTTCGAGTGTTGCCACATTATGAAGTCTGTCAGCCAGACGGATGAGAACGACCCTGATGTCTTTGGCCATGGAGATGAACATCTTTCTTAAATTCTCCAAAAACTCGATATCCCGGCTACCTCTGAGCTGGACCTTGCCTACCCTATTTACCCCGTCGACGAGGAGGGCGACTTCTTTTCCAAATTCTTTTTCCAGTTCTTCAATGGTAACTCCCGTGTCAGGAGTGTCATGAAGCAAGGAGGCTTCAACACTAGCCTGGTCTGTCCCCCATGACGCCAGAGAGTGGGCAACGAATAGAGAGTGACTGATGTAAGGCTCGCCGGTTTGGCGGACTTGGCCGTAGTGTTTCTGAGCAGCAAAGTTAAAGGCGCGAACAATCCTATCCTCGTCGAGGTTAATTATTTTTTCTCTGGAGATGGAGCGAAGCTCGTCAAGGTTAATGCTCATGAGAGTATATTTTAACCTGAATTTAGCTTGGTCGTGATAAGATTTATGCGTGTATAAGAGATTTTTGACATTAGACGAGATAGCCTTGATGCCGGAGGTGTTAAAAGAGGTAATGAAGGAGTATAAAAATGCCGGTTTTGAGATCTATTTGGTAGGTGGAGGGATCAGAAATATTTTGGTGGGGAAAGTACCGGTGAACTGTGATCTGACGACAAACGCTACACCGGAGAAGAGCATGGATATCTTAAAAATACGGGATCCTTTCTACAATAACGACTTTGGCACGGTGTCGATAAACGTAAAGGTTGATGAGAAGGAAGAACTGTACGAGATAACAACTTACAGGTCGGAAAAGGAGTACACCGATTTTAGAAGACCAGACAAGGTGGATTGGGGAAAAACTTTGGAAGAGGACATAATCAGAAGAGACTTCACCGTGAATGCGATCGTGATCGGTGAGCGAGAGGGCAAGTTCGAGCTTATCGATATGGTTGATGGATTAAAGGATTTTGAAGACGGAGTGATCCGAGCGGTCGGTGACGCTGAAACAAGATTTGGAGAAGATGCTCTCCGGCTGATGAGGGCGATACGGTTCGCTGCCCGGCTAGGTTTCAGAATCGAGGAAAAAACTCTGGCAGCAGTAAGCAAGCAGGCTCCGCTTTTGGCCAACATCAGTCGAGAAAGAGTTCGTGATGAATTATTGAGGATCTTGGAGACGGATTACCCGGCTGACGGAATTCAGCTACTGATATCCACCGGACTGATGAAAGAGATAATGCCGGAATTACTGGAGGGGAGAGGTGTAGAGCAAAGCGGACATCATTATCTGAGCGTTTTGGACCACTCGATAGAAGCTTTGAGGAATTGTTCTTCTCCGGATGTACTGGTGAGGCTTTCGGCACTGATCCACGATATTGGAAAACCGAGAAGCAGGAGATTTAAATGTAGAAGTTGCGGGAAACTATACAAAGAGATCACGGGGGAGGTATATAAATGTGAAGCGTGTGGCTTTGAACAACCGGTCAGGAAAATGATCACATTCTATGGGCATGAAGTGATCGGGGCAAGGATGGCCGAGGAAATCGTCAAGAGACTCAGGTTTAATAATAAGCAAGTCGATAAAATCGTAACTCTGGTAAGAAGACATATGTTCGCCTATCAACCCGAGATGACCGATGCGGCGATCAGAAGACTGATAAGAAAAATCGGTAAGGAAAATATTTCCGACATGATAATGTTGCGTATAGCCGACAGAAAAGGAAGCGGCAGCAGGACAACAAGCTGGAGGTTCATTGAGTTACAGAAGAGAATTGGGGAACAGTTATTTGAACCAATGGAAGTAAGAGACATGGTGGTCAACGGGAAAGATGTTATGGAGCTATTAGGTGTTGCACCGGGACCGATAATCGGAAAAATTTTAAACTCACTTTTTGAGGAAGTGATCGATGACACAAGCAAAAATAACAGAGAATATTTGCTGGCAAAAATCAAGGAATTGGGATCATCGATCTGAATTTTTTACTTATCGAGTAAATTTATTCCACACGACCAGTAAAGGAGCGGCGGTGAAGGTCGATGAGTAAGTACCGGTAACCGTACCTATGAGAAGAGCAAGTGAAAAATATCTTGTTGATTGACCACCGAGTAAGAACATGGCGAGCAACATAAAGATAATGGTTAGAGAGTTATTGAGTGATCTGGTCATGGTCTCGGTAACTGCCTGATTAATTAATCCGAGAGTTCCAATTCCCTTGTTCTTCTTGGATAGTTCGCGGATGCGGTCGTAAACTACGATGGTGTCGTGAACCGAGAAGGAGAGAATGGTGAGAACGGCGGTAACAAAAAGAAGATCAACTTCGACATTGGCAAAGCGCCCAAGGAGCGAGAAAGTACCCAACAGAACGGCGGTGTCGTGGAACATGGCCAATACCGCGCAAACACCATACTTTAATTGTTTAAAGGCGAAGCTGATGTAGGCGAGAAGAAGGATCGATGCCAGGAGAAGGGCGTTAAGAGTTTTTTTGATGGTTTCTTTTCCAAGGGCAGGGCCAATTGTTTCAAAATCGGTCAGTTCCAACTGAGGGTTTTCCGGCTTGAGGGTTTCTATAAGTTTTTGAGCTGTGGGCTGGTCGAGGGTCTGAGTTTTCAAGGTCAGTTCTTTACCGGTTTGATTTTCTATGCTGGGAGAATAGTCTTTGAAGGTTTCAGCGATCTTTTCCGATCCGGACTCGACTTGAGTCAGTGTGAGTCTGGTACCGCCGGTGAATTCGATACTAAGTTTGAGACCGTTTGTAGCCAGAGAATAAAGTCCTGGAATAATGACAACGGCGGATATCAGGAAATAAATGGGGGTGAGTTTCATCCAGTTCATATGCGTTTGGCGGTTTGACTATCCTTTCCTTTGTAAAAGACTCTGAGTAAGTTCCTGGTGACATATATCCCGGTGAACAGAGAGATGAGGATACCGAGGATGAGGGTGAGGGCAAAACCGCGGACAGCTCCCGAGGAGTTCAGAAATGACCAGTCGAGAGGGTTATAGAGAATCAGTCCGGTGATGATGGTGGCGGTGTTGGCGTCTTTGATGGAATCCCATGCCCTTCCAAAGGCGAGCTCCAGAGCGGCTCTCCAACTTCTACCGTCACGGATCTCTTCTTTATAGCGTTCGAAGATGAGGATATTACTGTCGACCGCCATACCGACGGAAAGTAGGAAGCCGGCAATTCCGGGGAGACTGAGAGCGACGGGGATAATTTTGTAGAGAGCGAGGGTGAACAATCCGTAAAGAATGAGACTGAATGAGGCGATAATGCCCATTTTTCCGTAGTTACCGATCATAAAGAAGATGACCATCAATAGGCCGATGCCACCGGCAAGGATGGATCTTCTGATCGAGTCCGCTCCCAGTGTAGCGGGGATATTTTTTTGACTAAGGACAGTGACGGGTAGAGGTAGCGCACCGGCGTTGAGTTGAACGGTGAGGGATTTTGCTTCATCGATGGTAAAGCTTCCGGTGATTTGGGCTTGGCCTCCGGTGATCTCCTGCCTTACTGTGGGGACCGTGACCGCCTGACCGTCCAGAAGAATGGCGATGGGCTTATCGATGTTTTCTTTGGTCAACTTGGCAAATTTATCGCGACCTGATTCTTTAAAAGTAAGAGAGACTCCGGGAAGTCTATTTTCCGTTTCAAAAGTTACTTCGGCGATCTTCAGATCGGCTCCGGTAAGATCAGTTTTTGTGTAACCGACAAAGGTTGGTTCATCGGTGGCGGTCTTGCCTTCATCAAATATCGGTAGGGCGAACTCTAAATTTGCGGTTTCGCCGATAAGGCTGAGAGCTTGCATAGTATCGGTCACTCCGGGAAGTTCAACGATCAGACGATAGTCCTCTCCGGAGATGGAGGTCTTGACCGATGATTCCGAAACGCCATAGAGGTCGACCCGTCGTTCGATGACGTTTTTGAGGGAGTCTAGGGCACTCTGGCGGTCTTTTTCATCGAGTGACTGAGTATCTGCCTTCAAAACTACTTGGAGGCCACCTTTGATGTCCAGGCCTTGTTTGAGTTCGAGTTCTTTGCTAAAGTCCAAAGGACCGATCTTCAGAGGAATAAAGGGTCTGGTGAAGGAGCCTATTTTTGCGGGGAGAACAAAATAAAGAGAAGCGATGGTAATAAAGAGAATTACGACAAGAGCTTGGAGAGGTTTGGAGAGCTTCATAAATGAGAATTATATCTTTTTTACTGTTGATTTTTGAGTCTTCGGCAACTCGAGACTCAATTGATGGCTTTCCGGGAAGCTGACAGTAAGACTATTCCCCATTTCTTGTTGTACTTCAACGGTGTCACCGGGCTTTAAAGACAGCGATCTGACCAGGCTTGATGGGATGGTTATCCCCAAGGAGTTACCGACCTTAAGAATTCTTTGGGCTGACATATTCAAGCATCTGGAGCTCTTCCCCAACCAACATAATCCTTGGTTGGAGTAGAACCTTAATAATGAATGGGTCCATGTGAGATTTTCGGTAATGAAATTCATCTTCGGTCATACAGGAATAATTAATCTCGGTATTGAGTGTCTTTTCGAGAGATTTCACCAAGAGAGATATCTGGGGCATAATGGTCTTACCGACGATCATAAGATCGACATCCTCCGGGGTACGATCTAGATTCCTGACCAATTTTTGAGAAATAAAGGCATATTTAACAAATCCCAAACGACTGCGATTTTTGATGATCTGTTTTCCGACGCCGGTAGATTTGGCAACGAGGTTTGAGAGCTCGGAGTAGAGAGGATAGGTCAGTCGAGTGAGGTAATACAGTCTGTTACCGCGCTTTTCACTTTGAAGTAAACCGATAGACTGAAGATGCATCAGCTCTCGACGGACGGCGTTGATCTCTTCCTTGGTTTGACGTGTCAACTCCCTGACATAGAACATCTCTTTCGGCTGTGACAGAAAGATCTTAAGGAGTTTAACTCTAACCTTTGAAATGATTAAGTCTGAAAGTTTGGCCATTTTATGGGCAGGCCAGATAATTTATTGATATGTAATTTTAGAGCCAGAAGGGACCAACTCAACCCAGATCTGACCGGGGAGGAAAACGACTTCCTTGCCGGACTTGTCGGTGAAAATAGTCTTGCTGGTCTGCTTGGCTTTTTTCCAGGAGATCTCCGTTGCTTGTCCGCCTTGGAAAAGAAGTCCTTTACCTGAGGTAACTACTTCGTAGTACATGTGTTTATGCTCGTCTAGGGGACCTTCTTCTTTAACGTACTGAATGACGATGGCAGAAGCTTTTAATTGTGTGTTGCTGTCGAGATCCATTTGAGCTTGGCCTCCTTGATTACGGAGATAGGTCTTGCTCGTTGCGTCGTATTTCCATTCGACCGCAAAGTCCTTGTAGTCCTCCCAGAACTCAAAGCTAACCGTGCTGGCAGGAGAGCCAGAAAGCTTGGCTTCGGCGTCAAATTTCCACTGTGTAAAGCCACTTAGCCAGGTATTGCCGTTGGCCATGAGGGCGGCGAAACCTCTTTTCTCCGCTTCTTTCCAAGCGGCGGGGAGTGAGCCGACCATGGTGTGCTCCGTGGCCAGTTGTTTATCCACTCCAAGACGGTTGTAGTCTCTTAACATAACAGGGTAACCAATGTCGGAGATAGTATCAAAATCGTTGCCTCTGGCTTTTCTCCAACCGAGCCTAGCCAGTTCTTCTATGGCCCAAGCTTTCTTATTGGAAGTACATTGTTTGCTGGCTTCGTCACGACTACAGTTGCCACCGCCAACGTGCATGTAGATAGGGGTGTTGTATTCGGCGGCGAGGTTAACAAAATACATACGAGCACTTCTTACGGGGGCAACACGAGCAACGTCTTGTTGAGCTCCACAGTAGAAGACTCCCATAAAGCGAGTGATGCCACCTTCGGAGACCGCTTCATAGACGATGTCTGCCAGTGAGAGACCCGATTGGGGACGAGCATCGGTATGGTTCTCAATCATAGTGAGAATGGGGCGGCGACCCTCCCATAGAGTTTTTTCTGATTTTGAGTACAAAGCTCCATTCAGAGGACAGACCTCAGTTTTTGGTTCGTTGGCAAACTGTTTAAAACTTCCTGGCTTCCCTTGTTCCTCAAGGTTTGATGTGGACCCGGGAGAAAGAAGTGCCGATGGGGCCGGGGTAACGGCGTAGGTGATTCCGGCAGAGGCGATAAATGAAACTACTAGCCCGGCGATAATTTTGGGAGATAAATTTAAAAAAGACATTAGGAAATTTATTTTAAAGCTTGTTTAATAACTTCTTGTTCCTCTTTTGAGAGGACGATATTGTTTAAAGGTTTGCCATCCTCTATTTTTTTGGCATAAAGGCGGGTATTTTCCCGACTATGTAATGAGCTTATCACAATCCCCTCTCCTTTTTCATCCAGAAGACTGAGGGAAAAGCTTTGATCACCACCCGTATCGGTGAATGGATTGTAGCGTGAGAAACCTAGTTTCTGGAAATGTTTTGTGGCTTCTTCGGCTTCATGATTCACTTTTTCAGAAAGTTTTTTAAGGTCATCCGCGTTTTGACCCGTCGCCGCTATAAGGTGATTAAGAGATGAGATAAGATCTTTTTTGGAAACGTCCGCGGTAAGTCTACGGTAGTGGAGAAGAGTTCTGACAAGAAGGAAGGTGATTATAATCAGCCAGACAGCCAAACCGAGGGCGATGTATTCTATGGGTAACATATCGAATTAATTATACAATTGCTATATGAGGAAAAGTAGAAAAAGCCGAAAAGAGAAAGTTAAGAGTAGTCAAAGACGTGAACAAAGCGCCTTTAGAGTGAAAGAGGAGTGGTTGACTTCAGGAGCAAAAAAGAGCCAACCATCAAAAGAATTTCACTTTTCAGGCACAAAGTTTTTAAGACAGGACTTGACAAAGACATTCGTGCTTACTATGCTTGTGCTAGCCTTGGAATTAGCCTTGTGGCTGTATTTATCCAGGCGCTAGATAAAAAAAGAAAGGGGGTGAAACAAGTAAATGCAAATTTATTGTGTTAAATGCAGAGCCAAGAGAGACGTAACCAACTTCGAGAAAGTAACCATGAAAAATGGCAAACCAGCCGTTAAAGCTGTTTGTCCAGTCTGTGGTACCAAGATGTTCAAGATCGGTGCTGCTTAAAAAAATTGGTCCAATTAACCCGGGCATCGAAAGAGCATCGGGTTTTTTGGTGGAAAAAGATTAGCGCCTCTTGAAATTTTTGTATGCTTCCTCGAGGATTTGCTTGATGATGTCTTTTGATCCGAGGCCGATACCCAACCCAAAAGCGAGAGCAAGGGTGGCGACAAATCCGGTGAAGATGACGTCTATAAAGCTCTGGGCGATCCCCATCTGACTGAGGGCAGCCAGGGCAGAGACTATCATGACGGTGTAGCTGACAAATTTACCCATGAATCTTGATAGAGAAATGTCCAGGCCACCAAGTGAACCTTTGACCACTTTCTCCAAAATTCCGGCCAGGACAACTCCTATGAGAAGAATGAATACGGCGGCGAAAAGGTTGGGAAGATAGCCAAATACAGTGTTGAGGAAGGCAGAGACTGTGGTGAGACCGAGGATATTAATGGAGGCCATAAAGAAAAGAATAAGGATGATCCATCTGACAATTTCTCCGATGACTTCTTCTATTTTTTGACTGGTCTCGGCATTTTTCAGAAAGTCCTTGATTGCAGGGTTGGTGATCAAATTACCGATCTTGGTAATATTGATCAATTTGATCGTAAATGACTTGAGCCAGTTGGCAAGGAGCATGCCAATAAGAAAGATCAGTATGGCGCCCAGCAGTGTGGGCACGAAGCCGATTATGCCTAAGGTGATTTCGTTAAGTGCCGAAGTAAATGATACTTCCAGAGTGTTCAGTGCGTTTGTTCCCATACCCATATAATAGTTATATTTGAAGCACAAGTCAAACAAAATGCTTATATTTGGACAATATATACCTATATCCAACATGTATTATAGGTTGCTATATGGCCGATTTGTGGTAAGATAGAGTACCCCTAACATCTGGTAGGAAGCGCCCCGCGCAAGCGGGGAGGAAAGTCCGGACAGCTAATAGGCAGGGTGGCTTCGGAAACGGAGTCTTCCGGTAAGTAATTACCGGAACGCGATAGGGCCACAGAGACGATAAATGTGAAACGCCCCGTAAGGGGATCTCTGGCAAGTAATTGTCAGAGAGTGGTAACCCGCCCCGCTGCAATCTTCGAATTGGGATCAAGGTGCCTGTTCCGTCCCTAAAGTTAAGAGCATAGATAGATGCTTCCTCTCGACAAAATCCGGCTTACTATGAGTTAGGGGCCCCGAAAGGGGTCAGTCTATTTCGGGAAGATTATTTTTATTGAGCTTGATATGGCTGATGATGACTCTGGCCGAAAGGATGAGAGGTAGTGAAATAATAGCAACGATGGGTCCCCCAATGCGATAACCGATCATCAATCCGAGGATGGTTATCAGAGGATTCAGCCCGATGCTTTTTTGCATTATCTTGGGAACGATAATGTTGTTTTCCAACTGTTGGACAATGATCGAAACGATTATGGCAGCGATGCCGTGAGAAGTTGATATGGAAAAGCCGACGATGGCTGCCGGAATGGTAGCGATGGTCGGTCCGATATTGGGTACCAGTTCGAGAACGCCCGCAATGACACCGAGGGCGATGGTAAACGGTAAACCGATGATCAGATAGCCAATGTAGCTTAATACACCAACGATCAACATCAAGGTCAGCTCTCCTCTTACCCAATAACCAGTTTGCTCTTCCAATTTTTTTACAATTTCATGATATCTTTGGGCTTTTTCTTTGCCGAACCAGAACTCGAGATAGCTTTGAAGGTTATGCATCTCTTTTACGATGTAAAAGCTGATGACAATTACCGTGAAGAAGGAAAGAACTCCGGAGAAAGTTCCCATGGCGATCTTATATACCTGACCAGGGACGAGACTCAGACCGTCGATCTGGTTGATGTCTATTGGATAAGGATAGATTCTCTTTATCAAGGAAGGAAGACTCTCTAGGAAGGTCTCCGTTTGTTGAAAAAGAGGAATAACAATGGAGACGGCGGAAAGGATAATTATGGCAAAAATTCCGAGAAGAATGAGTATGGCCGAGAGGGAGCGGTTGATCTTTCTTTTTTCCAGAGAGTCAACAAGCGGGCAAAGGGCCAGTGCGATAAGAATGGAAATGAACAGAAGAATAAAAATATCAATGATATTTCCCAGGAAGGTCAGAGCGATGATGGCAAACATGACCCAGACTATTGTGCCGAATCCGATCTCAATGGTGGTTTTGTTATTGTTCATTTTGTTTTAGATTTTCTGATAACTCTCTTGCCAGAGAGTCTCTATCTTTACTCTCATCATACCAAATTATCGATGGCTGCTTTTTGAACCAAACCATTTGCCGACGGGCATAGTCCATTTC
>CAZIPD010000001.1:62140-64836 GCA_964541175.1 uncultured Pseudomonadales bacterium | reverse complement strand
CGTGGGGAATACCGAGCAACGAATCCGACTTTGAACCCAACCTCTTTAACCAGATCTACCGTATCCTGAAAATCTTGATCGGTTTCCGAGGAAAAACCAACGATGATATCTGTACCGAAGACAGCATCCGGGACTTTCGCCTTTATTTTTGAAACAAGTGCCAGATATGACTCTCTGGTATATCCGCGGTTCATTTTCTTAAGGATACGATTGCTACCCGACTGGACCGGTAGATGTATGAAGCGGTCTATTTTGTGATTTGTGGAGATTTCATCAATTAGTTCATCGTAGAAATCCCAAGGGTTGGAGGTGAAGAAACTAATCTTTTTTATCTGATCATTTCTTGATATTTTTTGGAGTAGGGTGACGAATGGTGGAGTTGACTTGGCTTTCTTGTATTGTGATTGATTTGATGGGATGGCAGAGAGATCCAAATGAGACTCCATGTATAGTTTTCTCAGACCAATCCCCTCCTTTTCCAAACCGTATGAATTAACGTTTTGACCAAGAAGAGTGATTTCGGTAAAGCCTTCGTTGGCAAGATTGTTGACTTCGGAGACGATCTCCTCTTCCGGCCTTGAGACTTCTCGCCCACGAGAATAGGGAACGATACAGTATGTACAAAAAGAGTTACAGCCCGAAGAAATCGGGACCCAAGCGTGAACCCTGTTTTTTCTGATAGCTTGCTGGTTAAACCCGACCTCGTTAATAGGAAGGACCTCATCGATCTCGGGGAGAAGTTCCCTTATCTGGGCTTCGGAGCGGAAGAGCATACAACCGGTGAGAATTATTTTTGGCTTGGGCGAAGTGGCAGTGAACTTGTTTATATTGTTCAGGAATCCCCTAACGCGGTCTTCGGCTGAGCGGCGTACGGAACAAGTATTGATGACGATCTCATCAGCTTTTTTCCAGTCATCGGTCTCTTGAAATCCACGGGCGAAATAATCACCAAGAATTCGTTCTGAATCTGATTTATTGGCTTGACAACCAAAGGTCTTGATATATACGGAGGGCATTTACCAGACTTTTTTCTTGAGAGGTTTGCCAACATGGAAGTTGATCACCTTGTGTCCTTTGACAACCTGTCTCTTGGTTTCGTTTCCAAAAGGAACGACTTGTTTGTCATCGACTTTACCGATATAGAAGGTACCGAATCCGGAAACAACGACTTTGTCTCCTTTGGTGAGAGAGGCGATCATTTCATCGAAAAAGGTATCGACCGTTTCTTTGACCGCTTTTTTGGTCAAATGAACCTTTTTGGAAACAATGTTAATAAGTGAGTGTTTGGTCATAATATTTTTTGTTCACCTCCTTGAACTTTTTGGACAGGTTAATTGAAATTAATGTCTGATGTTACCACCAATTTGTTAATTTTATCAAGTACTAGTCTAGCTGGCGATTTCCGCTGCTCTGGTTTCCCGGAGTACGTTCACCTTTACGGTACCAGGAAAGGTCATTGTAGTCCTTATTTCATCACGGATGGCGGAAGCGAGGATTGGAAGCTGTTCGTCACTTGCTTTGTTGGGATTAACAATGACACGAATCTCACGACCGGCAGAGATGGCATAGGCGTCGTCAACTTCTGGATGTTTCTTGGCAATGGTCTCCAGTTGAGTGATGCGCTTGGCGTACTCTTCTGTGTTTTCGTGTCTGGCACCCGGACGAGATCCGGAGATGGCATCCGAAATGTAGACTAGGATGGATTCGACATGACTAAACTCTTCATCTTCATGATGTTGAGCAACACAGTCGATAACGGCTTGAGGTAAACTGAATTTTTTGAGATAGTTAACACCCAGTTCTACATGGTTTCCTTCTCCTTCGATGACCTTACCGATGTCATGTAGTAAACAACCCATTCTGACAGTATCAACATTTGCTCCAACTTCGTTGGCTAACTTGATACCGATCCTGGTCTCTTCCAGCGTGTGGCTGATCATGTTCTGACCGTATGAAGTGCGGAATTTGAATCTACCCAAAACATTGATCAAGTCACGGGGCATGTTATACACACCAACGGCATGACAGAGTTTTTGGCCTTCTTGGAACATTATTTGTTCGACATCGCGTTTGGCTCTGTCAAAGTATTCTTCGATGCGGGCCGGGTGAATACGACCGTCTTTAATTAATCGAATTAGCGTAACACGGGCGATTTCTCTTCTGACCGGATCGAAGCTGCTGAGCTTAACTTCATCTGGCGCCTCGTCCATGGAAACGTCACAACCGGAAACTTTTTCGAAGATCCTAATATTACGTCCGTCTTTGCCGATGATGCGACCCTTGGTCTCTTCGTCGGGAATTGGAACCGTGGAGATGGTGTACTCGGCAACGTAGTCTGTGGCTCCACTTCTCATGGCGTCGACCAAGATCTCACGACTAAGGTCATCCGCTTCGACTTTGGCCTTTTCTTCCGTATCTTTGATGATCCTTGCAATGTCACCGGCAGATCTTTTTTCTACTTGAGAAAGAAGCTCTTTCTTGGCCTGCTCAGCGGTCATAGAAGCAATCTTTTCGAGCTTGAGAGCGATGGAGTCTTCCTGTGACCTGAGATTTTGTTTAATATCTTCAATCTGTTTTTGACCGGCATCCAAGGAAGTCTTTTGTTTTTTTACTTGTTCCTCGAGAACGATCAGTCCTTGCTGTTTTTGAGATATATTCTTGGCACGGATCTCGATCTCCTCAAGTTGGATCCTGGC
>CAZIPD010000001.1:57764-62040 GCA_964541175.1 uncultured Pseudomonadales bacterium | reverse complement strand
GTGGGGAAGAGAGACCGGTTTAGACGTGACTGGTGAACCTGCTTTAAAGAGGTTCGATTTGAAGATGGTTAAAAGTGACATGTGGTTTAGCAAAAATTACTAAGCCCACTTTCAAAAAATCCTAAAGCACGCAAAATTACCCTTCTCGGGGGGATAACACTTCTATATTGGTTAATGGAAAGACAGTCATGTGTGCGTAATAGAGTTATTCTTGAATGTGGTACCCTGTATTTTAGCCGTCTTGGTGCTTCTAGTCAAATGTAGATAGGATAGCAGCACTATTGAACCCCCTCTGGAAGAGCTTGTTTATTTGGATACGCTTGTCGTACCGAGCGATCTTCTTGATATAGTGCCTGATCGCAGCCTGTTGCTTCTCAAGGTCAGCCTCGATGAGCAAAGCCTCCTTGGCGGTCTCAGGCTCAACTCCAAGGCGAGTAAGCTTGTAAAGGATGATCTTGGGCCCCCAACCCTTGTGAAGCTCTTTCCTGACATAGCCTTCGGCCAGGTAATGATCGTCCAGAAACTTAGTCGATCTAAGCTCAGAGAGGATCTGTTCTATTATCTCCTCGGCGTCGGTAAAATTGAGTTTTGCGGCTCTGAGAATGAGCTTTTCCCTTAGCTTCCCAGAGAAATACGGACGCATGCCCAGAATCTTGGCAGCATAGCTTACCAAGGATCTTCTGACGTCAGGCGACTGGCTTGTCTCCGGCATGTACTTTTTCCATTACCTGGGTACGGATGGTGTCCATGAGCTCGGGTCTTTCGGCAAGATATGCTTTGGCAGACTCCCGGCCTTGAGCAATGGTTTGACCGGAGTATTTGAGGAAGGCACCGGCTTTTTCGATAACTCCGTAGGTGACAGCCGTATCGAGTAAGTCTCCCAGCTTGCTAATACCGCCAACGTTGAGGATATCAAGTTCTGTTGACTTGAAAGGTGGAGCGACTTTGTTTTTGACGATCTTGGCACGATGACGTGAACCAACGATATCATCACCTTCTTGAATGTTGCCGATCTTGCGCATATCTATACGCACCGAAGCATAGAATTTGAGTGCCTTGCCACCGGTGGTAACCTCAGGATTGCCAAACATGACCCCGATCTTTTCCCTTAGTTGATTGGTAAAGATAACAATGCATTTTGATTTGGAGATGGCACCGGTGATCTTACGAAGAGCTTGACTCATTAAACGAGCCTGAAGTCCCATGGAAGAATCGCCCATTTCACCTTCGATCTCGGACTTGGGAACGAGAGCGGCGACCGAGTCTATGACAACGACGTCTACCCCTCCTGACCTGATCAATGTTTCAGCGATCTCCAGAGCCTGTTCACCGTTATCCGGTTGAGAGAGAAGAAGGTTGTCTAGATCTACACCGATCGACTGAGCTCGAGTCGGATCAACCGCATGCTCTGCGTCAATAAAGGCGGCTACACCGCCACTTTTTTGAGCTTCGGCAATGACATGAAGAGCGACTGTTGTCTTTCCTGATGCTTCAGGACCATAAATTTCAACTATACGACCGCGAGGAAAACCACCGACTCCAAGTGCCAGATCGAGACTGAGCGCCCCACTACTGATTACCGGAACTTTCTCGGCAACCTTATCTATGCCCATGCGCATGATCGCTCCTTCACCGAATTGTTTTTGGATCTGTTGCATAGCAATTTTTACTGCCATGAGACGAGCACTGTTGTCCGTAATCTGAGTGACTTTAACGTCTTCTTTTTTTGACTTTTTGGCCATACTTTTTTATTTATTAACTCCTGGAGTCATTATGTGGGTTTCGGGTTATTTTTGTCAATACCCTATGTCTCTCTTTTTGTGCCTGTGGTAAAATAAGCCTACTTCGGGGTATAGTATAGCGGCCAGTATCTGCGCATGGGGTGCGCAGGGGCCCAGTTCAATTCTGGGTACCCCGACTTTAAAGATCCTCCTTAACGGGAGGATTTTTATTTGGATTTTTCGGGAAGGAAGGTGACAAATAAGGCTCCGAGTCCGGACAGATAAGCTCCGAGTCCGATCAGCCAACCTAGGAGTGGAACAGAAATTATCAGTCCAAGAACGAAAACCCCGATCAGAGCAAAGAGAAAGGAGTTGTTTGTCTTGTGTTTAAAAAACTTGAGGACAGACCAACCAATGACTATAGCCGAGTAGACAGAGGAGATCATCATCGAAGTGATAAATACCAGGAGCATTAGGAATGCCAGAGGAATGCCTATAAGGGTGGAGAGCAGAATGATGAACACAAAGGGAAAGGCAGCGGTGACCCCAAGGCCAATCAACATGTTAATGAATGGTTTTTCGCGAATGCTGTTTATGATCATCTCTGTGCGGGTCTTGTCGAAATAGATCAGGGCAGAGGCCACTATGAAGAAGGCCAGGGCACCAAAGATAGCGGTCGCCAAAACCGTGATCAGTGAAATTTCTTTGACCACTTCTATCTTTTGAGGTTTATTTTTAATCTCATAATCATGTCTTCTAATTTCTCCGGTTACTGATTTGGAGCTGATCGAGGCCGCAGAGTCTTTTTCAATATAGTAATCCAGCGTTCCTTTGATCCTGGCGGTATCAGAAATGCTTAGATTGTTCACACTAACCATGGCGTTCCTGAAAAGAGACCCGGAAATGGTTATCGATTCACCCGCTCCGGCAAGATCACGACCGGCGTTCCCTGAAAAATCTATTGTCTGAACACCAAATAGTATGTCGCCTTTGACGGATGACCCTTTGTCAAGGGTGAGCATCTGAGACAGAACGTTAAGATTCCTACCGATGATGCCTTTGACTGTGACCGTCTGGCCAGCAACACGGACGTTACCGTCGACGGAACCATTTATCTTTATATCTTGACCGACACAGAGGATGTCACCTTTAATACTTCCATTGATGATGACCGATTGCCCGGCACAGTGAAGGTCGCCAACAAGGTCAGAGTCAAAAGTAATTTGCTTGCCGGCGATGAAATAAGTCTCATCGAGTTTTTCTCCTTCGGAAAAAATGAGGTTATCTCCCGTCCTGAACTGCACTGCCAGAGCGGGAGAGGAGGAAAGTAAAAAGACTAACGCGGCCAAAAAAGAAAGAAATAAATGTCTCATTAATTTATTCATAATTACACTATACACCCGTTTCTTTTTGGAGATGTTTTACCACCAGTCTCAGATATCCGAGGCGGATATCTTCGTTCATGGTGATGTCGGGAATGAGGGAGAGGGAGTATTCAAACCCCGCCGAACCAAGGTCAAATTTTTGGACGATGAGATCTATATTATGTTCTCCCGAGGCGGCAGAAATCTTGACAACTCCTGTTGTGGTGTCCGAAATAGCGTTCTTGTCGAATGGTGATACTGCCGCAAAATTGGGAGTGGACTCTATCGATTCTTCCCCCTTGACATCTTTGAAGCGGAGGCCGGTGTCTTGAGATTCATCGTTGTCATTAACCCCGAGTAGATCCCGGAGATTTTCCTCCGATAATTGGCTTAGCACAATCTCTCCAGTCTTGAATGCGACAAGTTCTGCGTTGACCGAAGCGGCAAGGTCGAGAATTTCTTTAGCGGGGAATTGTTCAACAAGATTTTTGTCCTGCGATGTTTCCGGAGCAGGTGCCGGGAGTTCTTCTTCGGGGACCGCTATTTCTGAAATAAAGGCTTCATCAGCAGTGCTTTCCATAATTTATCTTATTTTAAAGTGACAGAATTAACAAATGTAGGCTGGCCAAAATCATATATTTTTACGGGAAGATCCTGGGAAGTGAGAAAATTCTTTCCGGAAAAATATAGTTTGACCACTAAGCCTTGCTGAGTCTTCTCCGACCAGGCTTGGTCAAAAATCAAGTTACCTAGGGAATAATAGATTGGCTTGCCTTGATAGGTCTCCTTTTCTTGTACCCAGTGAGGATGATGACCGAGGACGACGTCGGCACCGGAATCGATACTGAGATGGGCAAGTTTTTTTTGATATTGGTTCGATAGAGGAGTGTATTCCGTCCCCCAATGGAACGAGACGATCAATACAGCCACTTTTTGTCTGAGGTCTTTGATCTGATGGGCCAGAAGGTTCTCGTCAATCTCCTCAACAGCGTTTGAGCCAATAAACCCGAACCTGACCCCTTTTACCTCCTTGATAGCGGTTTCAAATCCGATGGGAGAAATACCGTTTTGTTTGAGTATCGATATGGTGGAGTCTCTGCCTTCTTTTCCTTGGTTATAGATGTGGTTGTTGGCCAGATGGGCAATATCTATTCCAGCCGCTATTATCCCTTCTATATGTTCCGGAGGAGC
>CAZIPD010000001.1:51962-57664 GCA_964541175.1 uncultured Pseudomonadales bacterium | reverse complement strand
TAACCGGAGTTATTTTCCCAGTTGAAGTGAGGATATTCATGGTGAAAGCCAGACATTATATTGTCGCGCTCAACTTTGGCCAGGATGCTGGCCAACATTATTTGAGGGTGTAGATCATCACCATGGACGACACTTTCAATATTTGGTTCATTAAATTTGATATTTCCGTCGACCAGATATTTTTCGGCAGTCAGTTTGGTTATCAGTCTGAGGAATATCTCTTTATTTGCCCAGGTGATACCGTTCTCGTTTATTTCTTCAGCACTGATGGACTCCAGTTGAAATATTATCGGAAGATCATCCTTTATGGAGTAGATCTTTTCTCGTTGTTTGGCCGAGAGCTTTTTACTGTCCCGCAGAGGTGATGGAAGGAGAGAGACGATCTTTTTGGAAGAAGAAAGAAAAATGACGCCTCCCGCGACCAAGGGTCCGGCTATTGAGCCGCGTCCACATTCATCGAGACCACAAATTGTCATGAGTGGATTATACAGATACAAAAAGCGCCCCAGAGGAGCGCTTGTTGTTTTTTCTGATAAAAAATTAACGTTTCGGAGATTGTTTCTTGGCACGAGCGCGTCCACCTTGGCCGGCTTTGCGAGTCTCTTTCATGCGAGGATCGCGAGTGAGAAGCCCTTTACCTCTGAGAAGTGGTCGGTATTTTTCAGCGTCTACTTTCATAAGGGCGCGGGCGATACCGTGAACAAGAGCATCGGCCTGAGACATTAGTCCCGAACCTTTAACCTTGACGCTTCCAGAGTATTGACCGAGAGTCTCGGTGATCAGGAATGGAAGCTGGTAGATCTTTTTGAGAGTTTCGCCTTTGAAATAGTCGGAGATGGGTTTGCCGTTGACGACTATCTCTTGTTTGCCTGGCCAGATCCTGACACGGGCGACGGCGGTCTTTCTTCTACCGACGGTGGAGATATAGTCTTTGGGCATAGCGAGGACACCCTTCTTTACGGGAACGGTCTTAACCGGTTTGACGGCGATCTTAGATTTTTTGGTGAGTTTTTGAGCCATAGGTTATTTTGTTTCTTTATTTAATCCAAGTTCGACGGAGTAAGGGTGGGTAGCGTCCGAGTAGACTTTGAGACGTCTGAGCCTTGTCTGTTGATGCTTGTTCTTGGGGAGCATACCTTTGACGGATTTCTCGATCACCTTACGGGGATCTTTTTCCAAAAGCTGTCCAAAGGTAATCTCTTTGAGACCACCCGGGAAACCGGAGTGAGAGTAATATTTTTTGTCGGTGACTTTTTTGCCCGTAACATGAATTTTGGCGGCGTTTATGGCAATCACGAAGTCTCCGTTGTCCAGATGACCACCGGAGAGAGGTTTACCCTTACCAATGAGGAGTTGGGCGATTTCGGTGGAAACACGACCGAGGGTCTTGCCGTCAAGGTCGATAAGATGCCAAGCGTGCTTAACGTCGGTGGGTTTGATTGTAAGAGTTTTCATAAGGTTTATTTGGCTTTTTTAACTGTCTTTGCCTTTTTCTCAATGACTTTCTTCTCTTCTTTCTTCACGGCTTTGACAGGTTCAGGAACGACGGCCATTAGTTTGAGGAGTGCCATTGTAGTTGAGTCACCACGACGGACATTGGTTTTTTGAATGGTGGTATAACCGCTGGACCTTTCGGAAAGGGCCGGGGCTACAGCATCAACCAATCTGTTACCGGAGGCGGGGTTGCCTAGTGTGGCGATGACATTGCGTCTTGAGGACAAAGTTCCTTGTTTCGCTTTGGTCACCAACTTATCAAAGAGGCGTTTGATGATCTTGGCCTTGGTCACAGTCGTAGTAAGGGATCCGTTCTTGATCAGTTCTATCAACTGATTTCTGAAGAGAGCCTTGCGATTGTTCGCGTCACGATTTAATTTTGGAAGACGCGATTGATGTTTGACAGCCATAGTTGTTAGGCAATAGTAATGCCCTTCTCGGCAGCTTTCTCGACGACCTGAGCGGCGGATTTCTCACCAAGGTTCTTCACCTTGTGGAGGTCCGAGAGAGAAAGGGATTTGAGGTCTGATAATTTGACGATATCGGCTTTCTTGAGAGCGTTCAGAACTCTGGTAGGAAGATCCAGGTCGTCAACGTATCCACCGGCGGCGGCGTAGGTGACTTTGGACTTGGCTTCGATCTGGTAGGCTTCTTGGGAGTTAACGTAGGCGGAGAAATCAGTGAGAAGTCTGGCTGCGTCCTTGAAAGCATCAAGGGGAGAGACCGAACCGTCGGTGGTGAGTTGAAGTTTGATCTTGTCGAAAGCGGTGCTGCGACCGACACGAGTGGCTTCAATGGTGTAGCTGGCACTGACGACTGGTGAGAAAGAAGAGTCCAGAGGGATGACACCGATCTCATCGGAGGCGTGCTCTTCGGCGGGAACGTAGCCCATACCACGAGCGACGGTGATGACGGCGTTAAGCTTGGCTTTGGATGATGTCAGATGGCAGAGGACTTTGTCGGGATTGGTGACGGTGACTCCGGTGGGGCAATCGAGGTCTGCGGCGGTGACGACTTTTTCTCCAGAGACATGAAGCTTGACGTTCTTAACTTCTTCAGTATCGACGGCAAAGTTGACTGTCTTTAGATTCAGGATAAGATCCAATACGTCCTCTTTTAGACCGGAAACTGTGGAGAATTGGTGAGGAACGCCATCGATCTTGATACTTGTGGCCGATCCGCCCTCGAGGGAGGTAAGTAGGAGTCGACGAAGTGCGTTACCCAGGGTGTGTCCCAGGTTTTGTGGAAGAGGTTCAATAACGATCTGAGCTGCGTTAACACCAGTTTCTTTAACGGTGATTTTAAAGTTTGGTTGTAACATTTTAGGTTTTAACTAATTATTAAAATATTTATCTTGAGTAGAACTCGATAATAAGATTCTCCTTGATGTCGGAACCGATCTCGTCTCGGGTAGGAAGGCGGTCGATCTTGCCAACGGTGGCCTTACGGGACATCCATTTGGCAGCAAGGTTCTTTTCATTAAGGTTATCGGCGACGAAATTCATTTTAGCGCCTTCGGGGGTAAGGGAGATGGTGTCGCCCGGCTTGGTAAGGTAACTGGCAATATCAACTTTCTTGTCGTTAACCTTGAGATGACCGTGAGTAACAAGTTGTCTGGCCAATGAACGGCTGATGGTGAATCCCATTCTGTAGACGACGTTGTCGAGACGGGACTCGAGAGTTTGCATGAGAACTTCGCCGGTATTAAGAGGTGACTTGAGGGAGCTGACATAGTAGTTGTGGAATTGTCCTTCGAGAATGCCGTATGTGCGTTTGGCCTTCTGTTTTTCTCTTAGCTGAATGCCGTAGCCTGAGATACGACCGCGAGATCTCTTTTTTCCGTGTTGACCGGGGACCTGAGCACCTCTTTTTTCAATAGGACATTTAGGTGAGAAACAGCGGGCGCCTTTAAGGTAGAGCTTAACGCCTTCACGGCGACAGAGTCTGCATTTGGGATCGATGTATTTTGCCATAGTGTGTTTTTCTTAGTGTAAGTAAATGTTAGACTCTTCTGGTTTTTCTGGGACGGCAACCGTTGTGAGGGATGGGAGTGGTGTCGGCCAAAAGATTAATATCAAGACCCGAGGTCTTGAGGACGCGGATAGAGGCGTCTTTACCGGGACCGGGTCCTTTAAGGAAAACTTCAAGAGTGTTGAGACCAAGACCTTTGGCCTTGCGAAGACCTTCTTCGACGATTGTGGTGGCGGCGAAAGGAGTTGAGCGTTTAGCGCCTTTAAAACCGCAGGTACCGGCGGAACTCCAGCAGACGACGTTACCGTTCATATCCGTGAAGGAGACGTGGGTAGTGTTGAAGGTAGACTTAACATACATCTTTCCCTGACCACTCTTAAACTGAGCGGTAGAGGCTTTTTTGGTTTTGACAATGGGTTTGGTTTTGATTTCTGGCATGTTAGTTTATTTCTTGGCTGGTGTGGCTGCCGGGGCGGTTTCTAGTTTTGCGGCGGCTTCTTTGGACATAGCACCGATGGTTTTTCTCTTACCTTTGCGAGTACGGGCATTGGTACGAGTGCGTTGACCGCGGACGGGAAGGCCCATGGCGTGGCGAAGACCGCGATATGCCTGGCTTCTTTTGAGGGTCTCGATATTGTCGCGGACCATTTTTCTAAGTTCACCTTCGGTAGGAACGGTTTCGATAACGGCCTGGATGGTCCTGAGTTCTTCGGCGGTTAGATTTTTTGTTTTGATACTGGGGTCAACTTTGGCTTGTTTGAGGATATCTTTGGCAACCTTGTCTCCAATACCATAGATGTATGTGAGGGAAATATCGATTCTTTTTTCGTTTGGTACGTCTACTCCTGAAAGTCTTGGCATATTAAATATATTTATCCCTGACGCTGTTTATGGCGTGGGTTGGCGCAAATAATGAACACCTTACCGTGGCGTTTGATAATTTTGCAATTTTTGCATCTGGGGCGGACTGATGATTGAACCCGCATGCTTGTATATTAAGTATTAGTAATTGATTTTTAGATAAGGAAAAACGATAGAGAAAAGTGGGATCAGCTCTGACGGAAAACAATCCTGCCTTTGGTGGTATCGTAAGGGCTCATTTCGAGCTTCACGCGATCACCCGGCATGACTTTTATGCGGTATAGACGCATTTTTCCGGCGAGATGAGCCAAGATTTCTCTGCCATCTTCGAGGGTTACCTTGAATTGAGTGTTTGGTAAGGCCTCGGAGACGACTCCGTTTACCTCAGTCATCTGGTTTTTAGCCATATTAAGTTGTGCAAGTGGTATTGTACCAGGGACAGGCTCAAAATACTAGCCTGACTCGGGCACGGTCCACGTAGGAGGTATTGTACTACATATTTTCATTAAAATCCCCCACTTAGAGTGGGGGAAGACAATTAGATTAGATTGGCCCTCTTTAGGGCGTCTAATAGTTCCTTAGCGAAGACGGCCGGATCAGGTGTGCCGGTCAGAAGAAGCCCGGAAAAGAAGGCATAAGGTAGGTCGTCCAGTCGCCTGTTTTGGGGGAGAACATCAACGGTAGGGATGACACCAACGATGTTATCCCGCAAAAACGCGTAGTTCATGAGACGCATGGCGTGGGGGTCGTCCAGGATCTTGGGACTGGCAAAAACGATCACAGCCTTGGCGTTCTCAACCATCGACTCCAGTTCCCGCAAGATGTTCGCCCGATGGTTCTGACGGAGTTTCTGTTTATAGGTAATGCAGTCGATATCTTGATGGCGCAGAAAATCAATGACCAGGTCCGCGTACGGTTTGGCATCTTTGGCCTTAACAAACAAAATATACCCTTCCATCGAACACCTCCTAAAGAGAATTAAAGAACCCGGTGATTATAGCTTAGTTTGCCTGGGTGAGAACGATCGGTCCGTCTTTGCCGATATAGAGAGTTTCTTCGAACATGCCTGTGATCGAACCGTCCTGGGTAGAAAGGGTCCAACCATCGGTGTCCTCGACCAAATTTGGTTTGCCTAGGGCATACATAGCCTCAACAGCGATGGTTTGGTTCTCGTGGAGGATGTTTTTCTTTGTGTGTGGGTCGGCAAATACGGGGATGAATGGCTCCATGTGGAGCTCACGACCGATGCCGTGGCCGGTAAGGTCACGAATGACCGAGTAGCCGGCCGGTTCGATGGTGCTTTCCATGGCAAGACTGATGTCATAGATGGAATTACCCTGTTTGGCTTGTTGTATGGCCCTTTTAAGGGCAAGTTC
>CAZIPD010000001.1:17831-51862 GCA_964541175.1 uncultured Pseudomonadales bacterium | reverse complement strand
CCCAAGCGTTTACCGCCTTCTGTCATCGCGGTGAGTTTGTTCATGAGACTTATTTTACATCTTCGAGCTTGCGGCAGATATCCTGAAAAACCGTTTGGATGTCCGGAGTGCCATCTACCTCGATCAACTTACCCAGCGAACGGTAGTATTCGAGAACGGGGATGGTTTCTTGGTTATAAAGGTCGAGACGTTTTTGGATGGCTTCCGGATTATCGTCTTGCCGGTGTTCGATAGCAGCTCTTTTTGTGAGTCGGGAAATACTTTCCTCGTGAGAGAGCGTGAGAAGAATGACCCAGTCTAGACCGACCCCGACTTTTTTAAAAACATTTTCCAGTTCTGTCGCTTGAGCAAGGTTACGGGGGGTGCCATCGAGGATGAAGCCTTTGGTCGGGGTGATGGGAGCTTTTTCAAGAACGGAGAATAATTCAGCATCCGAAACCAGTTCCCCATTTTTTATCTTTGTCTCAAGAGCTTTTCCGAAATCGCTACCAGATTGAATTTCCTGTCTTATCAGTGCGCCCGTGGAGATATGAATAAGACCGTATTTTTCCGAGAGGAGTTTTGCCTGCGTACCCTTACCAGATCCTTGGGGTCCTAAGATAATTAAATTCATCTTTTAGGTTAAGAATTTTTCGTAGTGATGCATGTAGAGTTGCGAGTTGATCGATTTGATTATTTCCAAGACGACGGAAACAACGATCAGAACTCCGGTCCCTCCGATTGCCAGGGAGGTGACGCCGGTGAAACCGGAAACAATCGCCGGCATGACGGCAACAATCCCAAGGAAAAAAGCGCCGACAAGAGTGATGCGACCGAGAACAAAGTTCAGATAGTCGACCGTGTTGGGACCGGGTCGAATGCCGGGAATGAAACTTCCCGATTGACGAAGGTCTTTAGCAATTTTTTCCGGATTAAAGACAACTGCGGTGTAGAAATAGGTAAAGGCGACGACGAAGAAGAAATAAAGTGCGTTGTACAAAAGACCGTCCGGGGTTAGAGAATTACTTAAGTTAGTGGCGATCTGTGCCAGTTGGGGTTGTTGAACTCCGGAGAGAACTCTGGCGAGTAGTCCGGGGATCATCATGAAGGAGACGGCAAAGATGATCGGGATGACACCGGCTTGATTAAGTCTGAGAGGCAAATGATTCTTGACCGCGGCCGTATATGAAGTGAGGCCTCTCCTGGCCGACTGAATGGGAATTTCTCTCGTTGCTTCACTGGTACGAACGATGGCATAGATGACGGCCATTGAGGCGGCGATGAAGATCCCGTATTGAATGAACTTGGATTGGTCCGCCGTGGTGAATAGTTGGTAGGCGGCAATCGGTAAGCGGCTGATTATACCGACGAAGATGAGAAGGCTGATGCCGTTCCCCAATCCGTAGTCATTGAGCTGTTCACCAAGCCAGACCATAAGTCCGGTGCCGGCGGAAAGAGTAAAGACAATACTGGCAAGTTGAAGTGGGTCCGAGGTGGTAGTAAGTCCTTGTTTGCTCAGGAGAAATAATAGTCCGATGGCTTGCATGAAACAGAGAGGAACAGTGAGAAGACGGGTGTATTGATTGATCTTTTGACGACCATAGTCCCCTTCTTTTTGAAGCTCTTCTATCTTGGGGATGACCATACCCAACATCTGGATAATGATGGAGGCGTTGATGTAGGGGTTAAGACCTAGTGCCATGATAGAGAAATTTCCCAGAGTACCTCCGGAGAAAACATCGAGGAGAGAAAGAAAAGCAGATTGATCAAAAATATTTTTTAGTGAGGCCAGGTTAATTCCCGGTGCTGGAATGTGAGCAACAAAACGAATGATGGCGATGATTATGGCAGTGAAGATAAGTCGATTCCGAAGGTCTTTAATCTTCAGTAAGCCGCGAAAAGGTGCTAATAGATTTTCCATGTGTATATATTCTAGCAGGGTTAGGATTGTATATCGTTTAGTTTCTTGGCGATTATTGCGACGTTATAGACAAAATGTTCCGGTGTATGCTCGAGGATAATGCCGGCTTTTTCGCAGGTGGCAAAGACATTAATTCCAAGGGCTTCAGGATTGAAAATTATTTCTCCATCGATATTGGGATGATCCGAGAGATAGTCAAATAGAAAAGATCTTAGTTCACTTCTTACATGACCCTGCCAGTGGCGGGGGTTTCTCAGAGCTTTTTCGGTCCAGTCGGGGTGGGCGAGTTTTCGAGACGCAAGATAGTCGGCAAAATTAAATCTGACGGTGGCGATATAAATGTCCTTTGAATAAACTTTGGGGAAGTACGGAACATGAGGGGGACAACCTTCTTTGTAGTTCCAGTTGGGACATCCCTTGGGGTGTTTATAGTACGGATCAAGACAGTGGGCTTTCATACGGGGGTCGCAAACCGCCTCAACCGGACCAAGAAAGAGTCCTGTCCTTTCAATATGATCTATTTCTTTCTCTATGGACATGGTGGTGAGATTTTACACCTTAAATCGCATCCTTCAAATGGCAAAAAATCCCGCGTGAACGGGATCTTTTGTACTGCTATATTTTTTTGTATTATTTGGCGAAGGTGTATTTACCGCCGGCTTTCTCAATGAGCTTGATGGCTCCTGCGGTGGCGAGAACGGCGATCTCCAGAGGTTTTTCGATCTTACCGGTGGCGACGATCTTGAAACCTTTTTTGGCTTTTTTCTCGTTGAGTTTGAGAGCTTGAACAAGGAGGGTAGCGTCGACCAGGGTGTTATCTTCGAATTTGTTCAAGAAGTCGAGATTTATGACTGTTGGCTGAGAATAAATTGACTGGAAGCGGTGCTTGCCTTTGATGAAAGGAGTACGACGAATGATAGGAAGTTGTCCACCTTCAAACCAAGTAGGTATTGTGCCACGAGTCTTTTGACCCTTTTGACCGCGGCCAACGGTGTGACCTCCAACTCCGGAACCGAATCCGCGACCGAGGCGCTTCTTGCTGTTGCTTGTGGATTTGGGTAAATTGGCGAGTAACATAGTCTTTATTTTGTTTTAAGCAACTTGTATTTTCTGTCGAGGAGTTCGATCTGTTTTAGGGCTTTGAAGGTAGCTCTGGCGTTTGTGGTCTTGTTGTTGGATCCGAGTGACTTGGTGACAATGTCGGTGATACCGGCGGCTTCGACGACGGCACGGACGGCTGAGCCGGCGATGATACCGGTACCTTTAGGAGCCGGTCTTAAGAGAACATCGGCCGCACCATATTTGGATCTGGTCTCGTAGGGAATTGTGCCTTCCTTGATGGGGACCATGACCAGGTCACGGTTACCCAGACGGATGGATTTCTTGATAGCATCGGCAACGTTAGGAGCCTTGGCTAAACCAAGACCAACCTTACCTTTTTTATCACCGGTGACAACAAGAGCCGAGAAGGCTACCTTGCTTCCACCAGTGGTCTTTTTGCTAACACGACGGATCTGGAGAACCTGCTCAAAGCCTTCCGGCTGAGGACGAGGGCTATTACGATTAGGGGTTTGTGAGTATGCCATATATATTAGAATTTAATTCCTGATTGACGAACAGCATCGGCCACGGCTTTGACGCGACCATGGTATCTGTATGAACCGCGATCGAAAACAACTTCGGCGATTTTTTTGTCTTTGGCCAGCTCGCCGAGTTTTGTACCAACTTGTGTAGCGATCTCAACGTTGGTGGCTTTGGCGTCTTTGAGGGCTTGAGAAGAGAATGCCGCCAAGACTTTGCCGGTCTTTTCAACTATCTGGGCGGAGATGTGTTTATTGGAGCGACTAACAATCAGTCTGGGTTTTCGGGTAACGGAAAGGAGAGACCTTCTGATACGAAGCTGCCTTTTGATCTGGGGGGTGAGTTTTTTTTCTATCATAATCTTTTAGGCGGCTGACTTAGTGGCGGTCTTGCCTTGTTTCTTGATAACGACTTCGTCGACGTAACGGATACCTTTGCCCTTATATGGTTCAGGTTTCTTGATGGCACGAATATTAGCTGCAACTTGGCCAACGAGCTGTTTGTCGATGCCGGAGACGGTGATCTTGTCCTGACCTTCAACAACGATATTAATGCCGTCAACTTTTTTGAAGATGACCGGGTGGCTAAAACCAACCGAAAGCGTGATGCCCTCCGGATGACTGGCTACGCGGTAACCGGTACCGAGAAGCTGTAATTGTTTGCTATATCCTTCCACAACTCCGGTAACGGCGTTCTGGGAGAGGCGGCGGATTAGTCCATGTAAAGCTTTGACCGAAGGAATTTCGGAGGTGCGGACAAAGTTCAGAACGTTTTCTTTTTCCTCGACCTTAATGGTTTCGGGAAGGGTGACTTCCAGAGTACCTTTAGGGCCAGTGAATTTTAGAGTCCCTTCGACCTTCTCGTATTTGACCGAGTCTGGGAGGTGGAGGGGTTTGCGTCCTATGCGGCTCATAAATGTTGATTAATTAATTGGTTTACCAAACTTGACAAATAATTTCTCCTCCGAGATGGCTCTTTGAGGCTTGTTTGCCTGTCATGAGACCTTTTGAGGTAGAGACGATGGTGAGACCGGCTCCGGAAAGAGTAAGAGGAATTGCGTTGAAGGCTTTGTGGATCCTGACGCTGGGTTTGCTGACACGTTTGATGCCGGCGATAGCGGGAAGATCTTTTTCAAAATAGCGGAGATCGACGGTGATACGAGAGACAGGTTTTTCTTCTGAGACCGAGTAGTCGGCAACAAAACCTTCCTCTTTGAGGATCTTAACAATCTCAAGACGAATCTTGGAACTGTTGGTGGTGATGGATTCTCTCTTGGCGAGGTATCCGTTCCTGATGGCGGTTATAAAGTCGGCGATGGTATCCATATTTATTTGCTCATTTTGTAAACTCCGGGGAGTTCACCTCTGTGGACTAATTTTCTAAAACAATGGCGACAGATGCCGAAGAGGCGAATATATCCTCTGGGGCGGCCGCAAAGTTTGCAGCGGTTATGATCGCGAGTCGAGTGACCCTTGAGTTTTTTTGTTTTAGCGATTTTGCTTTTTTTAGCCACGTTAGTTTGGTTTTTTTAATTTAGGCAGTCTTGGTAAAAGGCATTCCCATGGCGGAGAGAAGTTTCTCTGCTTGAGCGGAATCTTTCGCGGATGTGGAAATGGTCATTTCTAGCCCTTGAATCCTGCCTATTTTATCATATTCGACCTCGGGAAACACGATCTGCTCTCCGAGCCCGAGGGTGTAGTTACCGTTTTTGTCGAAGGTGGTACGGGATACTCCTTGGAAGTCTTTAATACGGGGAAGAACTATGGAGACGAGCTTTTGGTAAAAGTCGTACATACGATCTCCTCTGAGAGTGATTTTTAGGCCAACGACGTCTCCCTCTCTAAGGTTGAAAGCGGCGATCGATTTCTTTGATCTGGTCTCTGTTGGTGCCTGACCGGTGATGGTAGCAAGCCAACCCTTGGTCTTTTCCAAGAATTCTTTGTCTGATTTAAAGTCACGAGAGCTGGTGTTGACGGTAATTTTGACCATCTTAGGAGCAGCTTCAACACTCTTGAGCCCGAGTTCTTTTTGAAGAGCGGGGCGGATCTCTTTCTGGTATTGGTCTTTTAGTGTTTGTGTCATTTGCTTTTGGGAGTAGTGGCGTTGATAACCTGACGGCAGCGATGACAGACTCTGACTTTGGGTTTGACGGAGGCGTCGAATCCAACTCTGGTAGCTTTGCCACAGGAGGGACAGAGGAGGGCGATGCTGGCAACAGAGAGGCTGCGAGGGAGGGTCAGGATCTGACCGGCTTCGTTACCTTTGGGCTTGACGTGTTTCTTATAGAGATTGACACCTTCCACGAGAACGGTATTCTCTTTGGGGTTAACCTCGAGAACTTTTCCGGTGCGACCTTTGTCTTTTCCGGCGGTAACTTGAATGGTGTCGTTTACTTTGAACTTATACATATTCTTTTATATTTAGATGACCTCGGGAGCAAGAGAGGCGATCTTGGCGAAGCCGGCATCTTTAACCTCACGGGCAACGGGGCCAAAGATACGAGTGCCAAGAGGCTGCTTCGAGCTAATGGAGTCGATAATAACGGCGGCATTGTCATCAAATCTGAGATAGGTACCGTCGTCGCGGCGAGTTTCCTTGCGGGTGCGAACAATGACGGCTTTGACTACCTGCTTGTCCTTGACGGCTCCGTTGTTGTCGGCGCCTTCGACGGCAGCGGTAACGATGTCACCGATACGACCGAATCTGCGGTGAGAACCGCCGTGGACCAAAATCACTTTGATGAGTTTGGCACCGGAGTTGTCGGCAACGTTGAGTACGGATCTTAGCTGGATCATAGGACTTTAATAATTTGCCAGGCTTTGTTCTTGCTAATAGGTTTGGTCTCTTCCATAAGAACGGTTTGGCCGGCTTTGGCACCGATCTCGTTATGAGCAATGTAGGACTTGGTGACCTTGGAGCGTTTTAAGTATTTGGGGTGGACCTTGAATCGAGTAACGATCACGGTCGCGCTTTTGGTCATTTTATCGGACTTGACTACGCCTTTGAGGTGTTTATTCATATACTTTTTGGTTTAGTTAGCAACTGAGCAATTTCTTTTTTAAGTTTTTTGTGAGCGTTGGTGTTTTTTTCCTGCCCAGCTTTGATTGTCAACCTGACGTGAGCCAGCTTGGTCTTGAGTTGTGCGAGTTGTGTTTGTAGATCTTCTTTAGCCATTGTCTTTTTCTATAAATTTTGTTTTTACCGAGAGCTTGTGACTGGCCAAACGGATGGCTTCGGCGGCGATTTCGCGAGAGACTCCGGAAATCTCCATGAGGATCTGACCGGGCTTGACTACGGCGACATAACCTGAGATATCGGCTTTACCCGAACCCATACGGGCACCGGCGACTTTGTTGGTTATGGGCTTGTGAGGAAAAACGCGAAGGAAGAATTTACCCATACGTTTTGTGTGGTGGGTAATAGTACGACGAGCGGACTCGATTTCGGCAGCAGAGAGCCAACCACATTCCTGGGTCTTGATGCCGAAGTCTCCATAAGAGAGAGCATTGCTTCGGGTGGCAATTCCGGACATGGTGCCGCGGAATTCTTTTCTATATTTTCGTCTTGCTGGTTGTAGCATATGTAGTTGTAGTTTATTTAGCCAATATGTCTCCGGTGTAAATCCAGACCTTGACGCCAACATAACCTGATCTGGTTAAAGCAGGATATTCGCAATAATCAATATTGGCTCTTAAGGTTTGAGTGGGAACACGACCTTGCTTGAAAGACTCTTGTCTAGCAATTTCCGCTCCATCGATCCTTCCGGAAAACATTATTTTAACACCTTTTGCCCCTGCAGCCATAACTTTCTCGATCGCTTGGTTAGCAGCGCGACGGAAAGGATAGCGGTGAGCAAGTTGGTTGGCGAGACGGTCGGCAATTATAGCGGAGGAAAGATCGGGGATCTTAATTTCCATGGGGTGAAGATTGACCTTGACGGCACTTTTGGTTTTTGAGATACCGAGGAGTTTTTCAACATCCTTCTTAAGAGCTTCCAGTGACGAGCCTCCACGACCGATGACGACACCGGGGCGAGAAACATACATGAAGATATCAACGGTGTTGATCGAACGTTTGATCTCGATGGTAGTGATACCGGCGAGTTTAAGTTTTTCTTCGAGGTATCTGCGGATCATATTATCCTCGATAACAAATTTGGAATAGTTTTGCTCTGTGGCAAACCAGACCGATTTTGTCGGGAAGATGACCCCTGAACGGAAGCTTGTTGGATGGACTTTTTTACCCATGTTTATTTAGTATTTTTCTTGGTTGTTTTAACTGCCTTAGCTTTGGGAGCCACTTTGACTTCCTCGGTTTTTTCTGCCTTTGGTGCAGCGACCTTGGGAGTAGCCTGAGGGGCTGGAGCTTCTTGAATTCTAAGGTTCAAAGTAAGGTGGGAGGCAATACGCTGGTAAGGCTTGGTGCGTCCACGGCCACCGATATGAGCACGCTTAAGGGTACGGCCCTTGGTGGCGAAAGCTGAGTCGATAATGAGCGAGTCGGGTGAAGCGGAGTGAAGTGAGACGGCATTGCCGATAGCCTGTTTGATAAGCTTGGCCACGGGATCTGAGGCTCTCTGAGGAGTGATGGTGAGCTGCTTAAGGGCAAGCGTAGCACGGCGACCGACCAAGGCTTCGAGAAGCAGATTAGCTTTTCTGGGGGTGACCAGAACGTGTTGGGCGCGAGCAACGATGATTATAGGATTTGTTTTTGCCATATTATTTAGGTTTTTGTCATTAGTCTCTTAACCATGCGACCATGGCCGCGGAAGGTACGAGTGGCGGAGTACTCACCTAAGCGGTGACCGACCATGTCTTCAGTAATGAAAACTTCTTTGAATACCTTACCGTTATGGACCAGGAAAGTATAGCCGACAAATTCCGGAGGAATCTGGCTGGCTCTTGCCCAGGTCTTGATGGGTTCTTTTTTTCCGGCAGCCTTCTGACGCTCAACCTTGGTGATGAGCCTTTCATAGACGTATGGTCCTTTTTTAGAGCTTCTAGACATATGATTTATTTTTTGCCACGACGTTTGATAATGAGGTGGTTGCTGTGTTTCTTCTTGTTCCTGGTACGGACACCCATGACGCGTTTTCCGTAGACGGATTTAGGGGATTTTAGACCAATTCCGGACCTGCCTTCTCCACCACCGTGTGGGTGAGAACGAGGATCTTGAGCAACACCACGAACTACCGGGCGGCGGCCCATGTGACGAGCGCGACCGGCCGAACCAATATGTTCTTCTTTGTGATGTTCTTTACCCAGAGCACCAACCGTAGCTTTGGCGTTGCCATGGAAGGCCCTAATTTCTCCCGAGGGGAGTTTGATAAGGATCTTGTCTTCTTCCTTGGATTGAACGAGGGCGAAGTTGCCGGCGGAGCGGACCATCTGAGCACCTTTACCGGGAACGATCTCGATATTGTGGATCTGGACACCGATGGGAATGTTCTTTAAGGGCAGGCAGTTGCCGACCTTGATCTCGGCGGTTTCGGAGGATTGAATGATATCGCCGACCTTAAGTCCTTGAGGAGCAAGGATATAGTCTTTGTCACCGTTCTGATATGTCAGAAGAGCGATCTCGGCGGTGCGGTTCGGATCATATTCAATGGAGACCACCTTGGCAGGGACGGAGACGATCCTTTTCCAGTCAATGTGACGGAGGTGTCGTTTTTGTCTGCCACCTTGGTGACGAACTGTGATCTTTCCGGAGTTATTTCTTCCGGAAGACTTGGGGTTGATTTTCTTTAGACGTTTAAGGACTTTCATATGATTTTATGACTTAAGAGCGGAGAAGATCTCGATCTTCTGGCCTTTCTTTATTTGGACAATGGCCTTCTTGGTAACAGGCAGGTTGACGTATTTGCCGGTTTTCATGGAGCGGACCGTACGAGAAGCTTTCTTAACAGTGCTAACGGTAATGACGTCGACATTGAAAAGATCTTTGACGGCTTGTCTGATCTGGTATTTGCTGGCCGAGGGATCAACTCTGAAAACGTATTTATCCTGAGCCGCCAAGCTATAGCTTTTTTCGGTGACGACCGGATTGATGATGGTGTTTTGATGAATTAGTGGAGTAGACATTTTATTTAGACTTGACGTTCTTAACTTGAGCTATTTTTTTGCTTAGGTGCTCGAGAGCCGAAGCGGTAAGAATGATCTTCGAGTTTTGAGCTACTTTAAAGGCATTGAGGCGGTTGGCAGCGAGAAGTGTGAGCCCTTTGAGGTTGCTTAAGGATTTGAGAAGCTCGGGGGTTTCTCCAAAGTGAACAAGAGCGGCGTTCAGTTTAGCAAAATCTTTGGGAAGAAGTTTGATAGCATTTTTGGTCGACTTCTCTTTGATCTCCTTAGAGTCGATGACGGAAAGTCTGTCTTCGGTACGGTAAAGAGTGAGGATGCCGGCGAGAGCTTTGAGCCTCATCTTCTGATTCATGGATTTGAGGGGGGTAGCAAGGCCAGTAGGGCCGAAGACAACACCTCCACCAACGAAGATGGGGGCGGACTTGGCGCCGTGTCTGGCGTTACCTGTGCCTTTTTGCTTGTAGATCTTGCGGGAAGAAGCAGTGACCTCTCCACGAGTTTTTGAGTTGGCGACCCCACGATGTGAGTTAGCCTGATAGACATAGATAGCTTGGGCGATCAAAGAGGGAGCGACTTCAACGTTGAAGGCACTGAGATCAGGGGCAGTGGAGGTGGCGGTGGTCTTTTTTGTAGGCATTTTAGTTAGGCTTTCTTAGTAACGGTAATGGCGGCGAGAGTACCGTTGGCTCCGGGGAGAGGGCCAATGAGTGTGAGTTTTCCGGTTTCCGGTTCGAATGAGTTGATGGTCAAGTTTCTGACAGAGATATTTTCCGAGCCCATATGGCCGGCCATCTTCTTGCCTTTGAGGACACGTCCCGGGGTAGTACCTCTACCGATCGATCCTGGGGCACGACCTCTGTCCGACTGACCGTGAGTGCGAGGGCCACCGTGGAAGCCATGACGTTTCATGACACCGGCAGTACCCTTACCTTTGGAAACGGAGGTAACGGAAACTTTGGATCCGACTATAAGGATCTCGGCGAGATTAATATCAGATTTAGCTTCGGCTACTTCTTCGGTGCGGACTTCACGGATGTTCTTGGGAGTAAAGTCGATACCGATCTTTTGGAGGAATTTGTTCAAAGGCTTGTTGGCGGTTTTCTTGCGGGATCCAATGCTCAATATTTGGGCTGTGTATCCATCTTTTTCTTGTGTTTTTGTACCTAGAACCACGTGCTTGTCAACCATGAGCACGGTTATAGGGACCCTTTTACCTTCAGAGAAGGTCTGGGTCATGTCTGTCTTGACTGCGTATATTTTATTAAGCATGTTTTTTCAAAAAAACGTCCCCGGATTTCCGGGGGACCCGAAAATCAGAATTGGAGTTTAATTTAGTAATTTAATGTTTGCATAGTGCGACTACATTTTGATCTCGATGCCGACACCGGCAGGAAGATCCAAATGCTGGAGAGAGTCAATGGTTTTGTTAGTGGGAGAAACAATGTCGATGAGTCTCTTGTGGGTGAGAACAGCGTACTGTTCACGGGAGTCCTTGTCGGTGTGGGGTGAGGCGAGGACGACAATGGTCTTTTTCTTGGTGGGCAGAGGTACAGGACCAACCACGTTGGCTCCAGAGACTAGTGCGGCTTGAATGATCTTCTTGGCCGCTTCGTCAATGACGCGGTGATCAAATGACTTTAATTTGACACGAATACGTGGTTGGTCCTGCATATGAAGTTTTTACAAAGTGCTAATTTTTTGAAGACTTGGTTCTGTCTTAGGCGATGATCTTGGTAATAACACCAGCGCCGACAGTAAGACCACCTTCGCGAATAGCGAAGCGTTGTCCATCCTCCATGGCGATGGGGGCGATAAGCTCGACATTCATTTTAGCGTTGTCACCAGGCATGATCATCTCTACACCTTCGGGGAGTTTGACCTCACCGGTTACGTCAGTGGTGCGGATAAAGAACTGAGGTTTGTAACCTGTGAAAAGAGGAGTGTGGCGACCACCTTCATCTTTACCGAGGATGTAGCCTTCAGCTTCAAACTTGGTGTGAGGGGTAATTGAGCCTGATTTGGCCAATACCTGACCTCTTTGAACATCGTCTTTTTCGATTCCGCGAAGGAGAAGACCAACGTTGTCACCAGCTTGACCTTGTTCCAGCTGTTGGTGGAACATTTCAACTCCGGTAACGACCGATTTGGCGGTGGCTTTGATACCAATGATCTCGATCTCATCACCGATCTTGACAACTCCACGTTCGATACGACCGGTAACAACTGTTCCACGGCCTTTGATGGAGAAAACGTCTTCTACAGGCATAAGGAAGGGTTTGTCCAGTTCACGTACCGGATCAGGGATCCATTCGTCAACCGTGTCCATGAGCTTCATGATGCCTTCTTGAGCGGCTTTGTCTCCTTCAAGGGCTTTGAGAGCGGAAACGCGGATGATAGGGGTGTCTTCTTCAAACTTGTATTTCTTAAGAAGTTCACGAATTTCCATCTCGACGAGCTCAAGGAGCTCAGGGTCGGAAACGGCGTCAACTTTGTTGAGAGCGACTACGAGTCTGGGAACGTTAACCTGGTGAGCGAGAAGAAGGTGTTCTTTGGTCTGAGGCATAGGACCGTCAGTGGCAGCGACGACCAAGATAGCACCGTCCATCTGAGCGGCACCGGTGATCATGTTCTTGATGTAGTCACGGTGTCCAGGACAGTCGATATGAGCGTAGTGACGTTTTTTGGTCTCGTAAGGGACGTGAGAGATCTGAATAGTAACACCACGAGCTCTCTCTTCGGGAGAGGAGTCAATTTTGTCGAAAGCGAGGGCCTCGGCTAAACCTTGAGCGGCCAGGGTTTGAGTAATAGCGGCGGTAAGAGTGGTCTTGCCGTGGTCAACGTGACCAATGGTACCGATATTAACGTGAGGCTTGGTGCGGGAAAAAGTAGCCATATTTTGTTTAATTATTATTTAATTACTAATTTATTTTTAGCGTTTGCGATTATATCAGATTTTAAGCTAATTGGCTGGACTTTTCAACAATTTAGCGGCAAAGCTCTGTGGAAGTTCTTGATAATGGCTTGGCTCCATGTAGTAGTTGGCACGTCCGGCAGTAAGGGATCTTATAGCTGTGGCGTACGCAGATAGCTCAGAAAGAGGAACTTGGGCGGTGATGACACGAGCATTGCCTCTTTGGGCGGTACCGGCGATCTGAGCGCGTCTGGCGGACAGGTCACCAATGATGTCTCCCATGTTTTCCTCAGGAGTGGTGACTTCAACTTTCATGATAGGTTCGAGAATCACAGGTCCGGCTTTCTTGACAGCGTCTTGAAGAGCCATGGAACCGGCGATCTTGAAGGACATTTCGGAAGAGTCGACTTCATGGAAAGATCCGTCAACGACGGCAACATCAAGGTCAACCATTTGGAAACCGGCGATGACACCATTGTCGAGAGCTTCGCGAACACCTTTTTCGATGGGGCCGATGAATTCACGGGGAATGGAACCACCGACGATCTTATTGGTGAAGGTAAAGCCTTCGCCAGTGGCTTTGGGGGTAACAACGAGGATAGCATGGCCATATTGACCACGACCTCCGGATTGGCGGATGTATTTGCCCTCTCCACGAGCTTCTTTGGTAATGGTTTCGCGATAGGCAACTTGGGGGGCACCGGTCGAGGCTTCTACTTTGAATTCACGTCTAAGGCGGTCAACCAAGATCTCAAGGTGAAGTTCTCCCATGCCGGCGATAACGGTCTGACCGGTTTCGTGGTCGGTCTTGATCTTGAAGGTGGGGTCTTCTTCCGCCAAACGGCCAAGGGCAAGGTCAAGTTTTTCTTGATCGGCTTTGGTCTTGGGTTCGATGGCAAGAGAGATAACGGGGTCGGGGAAGTTGATAGATTCAAGGACCAATGGCTTGGACTCGTCACAAAGGGTGTCACCTGTCTTGGTGGCTTTAAGACCAACTACACCGACGATCTCTCCGGCGCTGGCCTGAGCGATCTCTTCTCTGGAGTTGGCGTGCATTAACATCAAACGACCAACGCGTTCACGCTCGTCCTTTCCGGGATTGTAAATGTAAGAACCGGAAACAATCTTCCCGGAATATATACGGACGTATGTGAGTTTTCCAACGTGAGGATCGGCTTGAATTTTGAAGGCGAGTCCGGCGAAAGGTTCCGAGGGGTCGGGTTTTCTGAGCTCTTCTTCTTGAGTATTTGGATTGATTCCGCGGGTTACTTCCTTGTCTAGAGGTGAGGGAAGGAAGTCGACGACGGCATCGAGAAGTGGTTGGACACCTTTATTCCTTAAAGATGATCCTGGGAAAACGGGAACTATCTCATTTCTGATGGTGGCTTGACGAAGAGCATCTTTGAGTTCTCTAAGAGTTGGTTCTTCTCCGGCGAAGAATTTGTCCATGAGGCTTTCCTCGGTCTCGACGATGGCTTCAATTAATTTGGCTCTTTCGGCTTCGCAGGCGTCTTTCATGTCTTCAGGGAAACCCTCCAAGACGTCGTAGTGAGCACCTGTTTCGTCACCTCTCCAAATTAGATGTTTGCGTTCCAGTAAGAGGGCAATGCCTTTGAAAGTATTTTCGACCCCGATAGGGAGGGCCATGGTGGCGGTCTTTGCTCCGAGTTTGGTATGAACGTCATCAAGAGTGGCTTGGAAATCGGCACCCAAAACGTCCATTTTATTTATGAGAGCAATGCGGGGAACTTTGTATTTGTCGGCTTGGCGCCAGACGGTTTCAGTTTGAGATTGGACACCGGAACCGGCGTCGAGAACGATGATACCTCCATCGAGAACACGGAGGGAGCGTTCCACCTCGGCGGTAAAGTCGACATGTCCGGGAGTGTCAATGATATTGAAACGACAGGTCTCTTTGATGTTGGCATCTTCAAGGGCGGGGGTCCAAAAAGTGGTGGTGGCAGCAGAGACGATGGTAATACCACGTTCTCTTTCCTGATCCATCCAATCCATCTGGGTGTCACCTTCATCGATGTCACCGATCTTGTAGGTCTTACCGGTATAGAAAAGAATACGTTCCGTGGTGGTAGTTTTCCCGGCGTCAATATGAGCAATGACTCCGATGTTCCTTACCTTGTCCAAGGGAATGGTTTTTTGTGTTGCTACAGCCATGTTTTTTTATGTTTTTATTCTATTGTAACTCTTGACGAAAGAAACCTGCCCAGTAAAGGACAGAGTTCAAACAGAGCTAATTTTACCATAGATGTGCCTGGATTTGTTGTCGGGGTCGCAAGTCGGAGGAGGAGGTTATCGGATATCAAAAGCTCCCCTTGGGAAGGGGAGCTTGGTATTAGTCGGTTTGGGGTGGGCGGTTGCCGGTGACCAACATGGTTCCGACAATCAGAACTCGAATTAAAAAGGCTACAACCGCCACAAGTAGCGGGATCATGGGTTGTAGTGGGCTGGCGGGAAGATTTGAGAGAACAAGGGTAACTCCCCACCAGGTTAGTACGGCGTTAAACATGGCGGATAGGGACCAGGCACCGAACAGATACCAGACCGCAGGAGATGCATCATCTTCAGGATCCAAAAAATACTTGTTGATGCCGACAAAGTCTATTAGGCAGAACGCAATCGCCAGTATCGTCGACCAGCGGATACCGACCAGGTTGATGTTCCCTACCAGGTCGGTCAGGGCAAGACGAGTGATAGCGTAGTTGAATATTTCAAACGCAAAAAGGGCGATGATCATCAGAGAGGTATACAGAAAGGCCTTGTTTATCTTCATTCAAACCTCCGATTTTAAGGGTGCGCACCAAATTGGTGTTTTTGTATAGGATATATTTTACGCTCTTTTTCAGGGGGTGTCAATGATATAGGATAAATTACTGACGATAGACTAAGTCGTGGGTACCGATGTGTTGGAAGACGATGTTTTCCCCGTCGATTTCAAAGGTGACCCTGATCGTGAGATCGACCGACATTGACCACTCCGAGCGGTCGTTAAGTTTGTGGGTCCTAAGAGATGGGTGGTCCGGATCGGTGAGCAGTTCTTTGAAGGCTTTAATGATCTTGTCTCTTTCGTCGTGATGGTCCAGAAGATAGGCGATGAGCTCCTTTTCAAAGTCAGGGGTGATGATCAATCGATACATTTTTAGAGTTTCTCAAAATATTGATCAACTTCTTTTGGAGAGGAGAGAGTAGTAGTTCGTTCTTCTGTGTCGAGGGAGAGCATTTCTCTTAAAGAGTTTTCCGAGGCGCCTTGAATATAGTGGAGGGTTTGGAACCCAAAGTCACGGGCTGACTCAATGATGTCCGAACGATCGTCGATGACCAAGACTTCGTCCATTTGTAGGCCGGGAACCAGAGAGAGACCGTGTCGAAAAGAGTCATTCCAGAATTCTATTGAAGGTTTGGGGGTATCCGGGGTCGAGTTGACCACCAATTCCGCAATGGCGGTGAGCCCTTGAGGATCATTACTTTGATCTAGTGAAGTGTTGGTAGTGATGATGATCTTGAGATCGTTTAGTTGTTTCAACTCTTCCAGAAGTGATACCAGCGGTGAATTGCGATACCCCTGGATATCCAGGACCCCTTGAACATCGAGAAATATTACCTTGATGGGCACAGTTTAGTGTAACAAAAAACCTCTCCGAGAGGAGAGGTGTACGTGACTAGTCACCATAAATTGCCCAGACCCATATGCCTTCGATCATAAGAAAGACGATGAAGAGGAAGAAAATATAGGGTAAGACGTAATTTAATCCTCTATCGACGATGACTTTGAGGGCAGTGTCCGAATGGATATTAAGGGTAATTTCAAATCCTTCGGCTACTTCCCACTCACCAGTGACGGCTTCACTTTCGAGTGAAAAGCCTTTAGCCGACTCTATGGCTACCTTCTCTTGTTCTCCGGCGAAAAGGAAGATGTCATCACTCTTGGCAGAAAGGGTAATCGGAGCCGTCTTTGTCGATGGTGACAGGGGAGAGACGGCGAACCTTTCTCCCTTCATAAGCTCAGTCACCTCGATGTCGTATCCCAGGGATTCTTGAATTACCGAACCAAGAGCCGAGCCCAGAGCAAGGAAGAGAAATAGTATGGCGAGAGAGACCATAATAAAGGTTACATCTCTGTTCAAAGGAGCCTCCATTTAGTTAGGTCTGAATGTGCAAGATGTGGGTATTATATAGGCTTATTCGACCCAAAGTCAACTTAGTCGACGAAGGTGAGGGCGAAACCGGTCTTACCAGCTCTGCCAGTACGGCCGATACGGTGAACGTAGTCGTCGTATGATCCCGGTTGGTCGAAGTTGATGACGTGGGTAATGTCTTTGACGTCAATTCCGCGAGCGGCAACGTCCGTGGCAACCAGTACTTTGATCTGGTCATTCTTGAATTTTCTTAGAACATTCTCACGTTGATTTTGGCGTTTGTTACCATGAATGGCATCGGCGCTAAAACCTCTTTTCTGAAGAGAAATGGAGATCTCTTCAACTCCGTACTTGGTACGACCAAAGACGAGGACTTTCTTGAATTCTTGTTTGGACAGCAAGTCGGAAAGGACGTCCATTTTTTGGTCTTTGTATCCTGAGGTACGGATAATATTCTGTTCAACGTTATGTGAGGAAGGTCCTGTCTTGACCGAGATCTTAACTGGATTGTTCATAAAACGCATGGCGATACCTTCGACGCGAGCGTCGATCGTCGCGGAGAAGAGAAGAGTTTGTCTTTCTTTGGGAACAAAGGACAAAATAGTGGTGATGTCATTAATGAAACCCATGTCGAGCATGCGGTCGACTTCATCGAGGACGACGGTAGTGGTGCTTCCAAGATGGAGGGCCTTGCGGTTGTAGAGGTCTTTGAGACGTCCAGGAGTGCCAATATAGATGTGGGGTCTGCGTCTTAGATCTTCAAGTTGGCGACGAATGTCGGAGCCACCGATAAGGATACAAGAATAAATGGGTAAACCGTTGGAGAGAGTACGAATCTCGTCGCGGATCTGAACTGCCAGCTCGCGTGTAGGAGCGATAATTAGAGCTGTCTGATTATCATTCGCGATCAATTTTTGGAGAATTGGAAGTACGAAAGCTGCAGTTTTTCCGGTACCGGTGTCAGCCAAACCCAGCACATCAGACCCGCTGAGAGCGGGTTTCAGAGCTTTATCCTGAATAGAAGTGGGCTGGGTAAAACCTTTCATGGTTAGATTCTCAAGCAACTTTCCGTGAAGTCCAAAGTCCTGAAATGTATTTTCGATGTTGACTTCGGCCGCCTCAGCGGGAGTAGCAGGCTTGATAAATAACCTAGGATCTAGGTTTTTAGGCTGGAATCTGTTCCTTCTGGGAGCAAAAGATCCATGTTGACGGTTGCCGGGGCGAGCGCCACGACCACCAAAACGAGTTGGTTTAAACATATTTTTTGTTGGGGGAAGAAAAACTTCCCGGATTGTCCTAAAGGAAAACTCAAGATAGACAACCGGAAAGGGGGGTCTACGCGAGCCGGGCTAACTGCCTGGCCTAAGAACAATATGGGGTATTATAGCACTTATGGGCAGAAAGGCAAGTCAGAAACAAAAAGAGCCCTTGAAAGGCTCCTTTGTTGAAACTATTAATTCCAATTTACCATCTAAAGTGGGCGAAAGCCTTGTTGGCTTCGGCCATCTTGTGGGTATCAAGCTTTTTCTTGACGGCGGCACCCTGGTTTTCGTGGGCTTCAGCAAGCTCGGCAGCGAGTTTTTCAGCGAATGTCCTGTAAGGATTGTTCGATCTGGCTTTGGCTCCATTTAGTATCCAGCGGATAGCCAAAGAGTCACGACGCTCGGGACGAATAGGAGTAGGAACCTGATATGAGGCTCCGCCGACACGACGAGAGCGAACTTCAATGGTGGGTTTGACGTTGTCCACTGCTTCGGAGAGATATTCGATACCGCTTTTACCCGATTGTTCGGCAACGATCTCAATCGCTTTGTAAACGATTTTTTCGGCGACGCTCTTTTTACCGTCTTGCATGACACCGTTGACGATCTTTGCCACCAGAGGGCTACTGTAGACCGGGTCAACAATGATTGGCTTGAGGGGTGTTTTTTTTGATCTCATATTATTGTCTGTTTATTTGGCTGATGGTCTTTTTTGACCGTATTTGCTTCTGCTAGTGCGACGTTTGTCTACACCTCCGGCGTCCAGTTTACCTCTGATAATGTGGTACTTAACACCAGGAAGGTCTCTGACACGTCCGGCTCTGACAAGAACGATCGAGTGCTCGGCAAGATTGTGACCTTCTCCCATGATGTAGGCGGTGACTTCTTGTTTGTTGCTGAGCCTGACCCTGGCAATTTTACGAAGAGCCGAGTTAGGTTTCTTAGGAGTCATCGTTTTGACCTGGAGACAGACACCCGCTTTTTGGGGGTTTAGGGTAGAGACCATTCTGCGCTTGATCGAGTTAAAGCTTTTGCGAAGTGCTGTGGCTTTAATTTTTTTAGCGACCGGCTTGCGTCCTGATTTGATTAACTGATTGATTGTAGGCATATTACGAAGGTGTATTTTATCAGATATTTTCAATCCTGGCACGACTCTTGCTGGTGGGGACCAGGCGGCCGATGATAACGTTCTCTTTCATACCGATCAAGTGGTCGATCCTACCTTGGACTGCAGAGTCCGTCAAAACACTGGTGGTGTCCTGGAATGAAGCGGCGGAGAGCCAGGAGTCGGTGTGAAGCGCAGCTCTAATAGTACCTAAGATCAAGCTGGTAGCGGTTGCGGGTTCTCCACCTTGAGCAATGGCGGCTTCGTTGGCCATTTCGTATGATCCTCGAGAGATGACATCTCCGGCAACCAGTGATGTATCGCCGACATTATCAATGCGGACATAGTCACACATCTTGCGGACGATGACCTCAAAGTGTTTGTCGTGGATACCGATACCTTGAGATTCATAAATACCCTGGATCTCGTGGATAAGGTAGATCTGAGAAGCTCTCAGGCCTTTTATCCTGAGGAGGGACTTGATGTCGACACCACCCGTAGCCAGTTGAGTTCCGACGGATACAAGACCACCATCTTCAACTTTAAGAGGCATGGCGAGAGGAATAAGATATTCTTTACGATCTTCTTTTCCAGCTTTGCCGGTTGGAGTAACGGTGACCAAATTACCATTGTCGGTTTCGGTGACCTTCACTTTTCCGGAGACCTCGGCCATAGGAGCGACCAGTTTAGGAGTGCGAACTTCGAAAAGTTCGGTGACACGGGGTAGACCCTGAGTAACGTCAACACCGGCGACACCTCCAGAGTGTTTGGTACGCATTGTTAGCTGAGTTCCAGGTTCACCAATAGACTGAGCGGCCAGAACACCTGCAGGATCACCTATCTTGGCTGGTTGGTTATTGGCCAGATTATGACCGTAACAAGCGGCACAAAGACCGAATCTTAATTTACAAGTAAGGGGAGATCTGACGTCAACTTCTTTGACCCCAGCTGCCTCAATTGCGGCCGCGATCTCTTCGGTGATCGTTCCTCCGGCTTCAACCATGACCTTTTTGGTCTCAGGGTGAGTAACTTTTTTGACGACTAAGCGATGGACGATACGTTTTCCAAAAGCCTTGGCGCGCTCGCCTTCAGAGGAAATAGTGATGAAGTCTTCGGTACCACAGTCTTCGGCTCTGATAATGGCGTCATGACTGACGTCGACAAGACGACGGGTAAGATAACCGGCATCAGCGGTACGAAGAGCAGTATCCGTTAGACCTTTTCTTGAACCACGGACAGAGGTAACGTATTCGAAGATAGAAAGACCTTCGCGGAAGTTTCCTTTGGTAGGCAACTCAACAAAGTTACCTAAAGGATCAACGTTGATACCACGCATAGCAGAGAGTTGTTTGACTGTGTTCTTGGTGATACGTCCCATGCCTGTGTCGATGATTAGACGAATTGGATTGGTGGGAGCAAAGGTATTCCAGGTCTTTTCGGCGAGATCTTCTGCCGTGTCCATCCACATTTGGATAGTAAGTTTTCTGCGTTCGTCGTCGGTAATAAGACCGAGCCTGAAGTTTTCTTCAATCTCTTTGGCTTTTTGGTTTCCTTCTTCGATGACAGCTGCCTTATCCGGATACATTTCGTTATCGGAGATGGCGAACGAGAGACCGGAAACGGTGGCGTAATCAAAACCGATGTCTTTGACGGCGTCGATTAACTTGACAACACGTTTTACTTCGAGTTCTTTGATCGCCCTGTGGAACATGGCGGAAATCTCTTTTCTGGGAAGATTCTTATTGAGGAATTCCCATTCTTCAGGAAGAATTTTATTAAAGAGTATCCTGCCTGCGGTGGTGCGGGTGAATTCCTTGTTGTCGGGACTTAAACGGACGTCGATCGCTTGGCGAACTTTGATAGCTCCTGATTGATAAGCGGTGATAACTTCTGCTTGGGTTCCGAAAGGCATGGCGTAAGGAGTAAGATTTTCATCGAGAGAGGTGAGGTAGTAAACACCGATAGCCATTTCTTTGGAATCAGGAATTGATGCCGGGCTGCCTTGTGATGGTTTGAGAAGGTTGAACTGAGGAAGCATGTGTTTCTTGGCTTCGCGAATGGATTTCTTGGTCAAAGGAACGTGGACAGCCATTTGGTCACCGTCGAAGTCAGCATTGAAACCGCCACAGACAACAGGGTGAAGACGAATAGCAGCGCCATCGATCAGCTTAGGCCAGAAGGCTTGGATGGAAAGTTTGTGAAGCGTGGGAGCACGGTTTAGGAGGACCGGGTGCTTTTTGGTGATATTTTCCAAGATATCGTAAACCTCGGGCTGACGTTTTTCGATGATGGCTTTAGCGGCTTTGACGTTAGGAGCCATGTCCTGTTTGATGAGCTCATGGAGAACAAAGGGTTTGAACATCTCAAGAGCCATGTCTTTGGGAAGACCGCATTGGTTGAGTTTGAGCTCTGGGCCAACGACGATAACGGAACGACCGGAGTAGTCAACGCGTTTTCCAAGAAGGTTCTGACGGAAGCGACCTTGTTTTCCGCGGAGCATATCGGAAAGGGATTTGAGGGTCTTTCCGGCACGAGAGCGGCGAGATGAGCGAGCTTGTGAGGAGTCAATTAACGAATCGACGGCCTCTTGGAGCATGCGTTTCTCGTTCCTTAAAATGATCTCGGGAGCACCAAGGTCGATGAGGTGTTTCAGACGGTTATTACGATTGATAACCCTTCTGTATAGATCGTTAAGGTCTGAGGCGGCGAAACGGCCACCAGAGAGCTGGACCATAGGACGGAGATCAGGGGGAATGACGGGAAGGACACGGAGGATCATCCATTCCGGTCTAATTTTGGCATCGAGCAATCCACGGGCAACCTGTAGTCTCTTGGTAGCCTTTAGTCTCTTGGCTTCAGAGTTGGAGTTCAGGTCTTCTTTTAGGGTGGCTACCAGGTCATCAAGGTTGATCTGCTGGAGAGCGGTGAGGAGAGATTCCGAACCCATACCGGCGTCGATCCAATCGGCGAGGCTATATTCTTCCAGTTTGGCGAACTCGGCATCGGCGAGAAGAGAGTTGGCTCTGATGCGATCAACGAGGGATTCCAATTTGTTGTAAATCTCTTCGGTAACGGCAAGCTCGACAACCATCTGCTCTCTCATCTGGGCAATTCTTTGTTTGGTCTGGACTTTGAGATCCTCGGCCTTCATTTCGAATTCATCTTTGACCTTGATCTTCTTTTTTAGATCCTTAAGTTCAACCAAGCCCTTATCCTTGAGATCTTCTATCTGTTTGTCGAAATTGGCTCTGACTTCCACCAACTTGGCTTCTCTTTGTTGAAGTATGTTATTTTTGGCGGCTTCTCTACCCTCTTCGTTAACCCTCATGACGAGATATTTTGAGAAATAGATGACCGAAGTTAAGGCCTTGGGAGAAATATCCAGTAAAAGACTTAGCTTGCTGGGAGCACCTTTGAAGAACCAAACGTGAGATACGGGAGCGGCGAGGTCGATGTGACCCATGCGTTCACGTCTGACACGACTGAGGGTGACTTCGACGCCACATTTATCACAGACAATGCCTTTGAAGCGAACTCTTTTGTATTTTCCACAATAACACTCCCAGTCCTTGGTAGGACCAAAGATGCGTTCGCAGAAAAGTCCGTCTTTTTCTGGTTTCTGAGTACGATAGTTAATAGTTTCCGGCTTGGTTACTTGTCCGTGAGACCATTTCTTGATCTCGTCGGGTGAGGCGAGTCTGATCTGGAGTCCGGTAAAGTCGACGATGTTGTTCATTTGTTCAGTTAGTTAGTTTTAATTACTGTTATCAGCTTCTACCTCTTCTTGTTGTTTAAAGCCACCGGCTTCGGCGCCTTCTTCTTCAAGATCTTCCACTTCGTATTCATCTGCGGGAGCCGTGACTTCTTCTTCAGCGACAAGCGGAGTTGTCTCTTCGGTGAGTACTGCAGCGATCTCCGGTTTAACAGCCGTCTCGACGACCTCTTCGGAGACAATGTTACCTGTGGGAATAACGGCGAGAGAGAGCGAGTTCAGTTCCTTGACCAGAACCTTGAAGGATTCCGGGACAGAGGACATAGGAATTTCTTCTCCCTTAACGATAGCTTCAAAAGCTTTGGAACGGCCGACAACGTCGTCCGACTTGAGGGTAAGCATTTCTTGGAGAGTGTAGGCAGCCTTATGAGCTTCGAGGGCCCAGACTTCCATTTCTCCCAAACGCTGACCTCCCATTTGAGCTTTACCACCCAAGGGCTGTTGAGTAACCAAGGAGTAAGGTCCAATTGAACGGGCATGGGTCTTGTCCTCAACCATGTGGTTGAGTTTGATGATGTAACCGACTCCGACTGCCGTTTCTTGCTCGAAAGGAAGACCTGTGCGTCCATCATAGAGTTGAGTCTTGCCTGTTACAGGAAGTCCTGCTTCGCTAAGAAGGTTTTCTATTCTTGCCTCTTCGACGTTCTCAAAAACGGGAACGGCAATCTTCTTGTTGAGTTTGGTGGCGGCGTAACCCAGCTGGGCTTCGATGAGCTGACCAAGGTTCATACGAGCGAGAACAGAAAGAGGAGAAATGATGATATCTACGGGACTACCATCGGGGAGATATGGCATGTCGGCTTGGGAAACGATCTTGGAGATAACTCCTTTGTTTCCGTGACGTCCGGCAACTTTATCACCGACGGTGATCTTTCTTAATTGTGCAACTCTGATCTTGATCTGTTTGATGACGCCTGAGTCGAGTTCATCTCCACCTTCACGATCAAGAATTTGAACTGAGATGACGGTACCTTGCTCACCATGGGGCATTCTGAGAGAAGTGTCGCGAACTTCGCGAGCTTTTTCTCCGAAGATGGCTCTGAGCAAACGCTCTTCAGCGGTGAGTTCGGTCTCGCCCTTAGGGGCAATTTTACCTACGAGGATGTCATTTGGACCAACACTTGATCCTATGGCAATGACTCCATCGGGTCCAAGATTTCTGAGATCGGTTTCGGCGACGTTGGGGATATCTCTGGTGAGTTCTTCAGGTCCAAGCTTGGTATCCATGACGTCACAGACGTGCTCGTGGATGGAGATACTGGAGAGAAGATCTTCTTTGACACAACGATCGGAAATGACAACGGCGTCTTCATAACCAAGTCCTTCGAAGGCAGCGTAGGCAATGGTAAGGTTCTGACCAAGGGCCAGTTCTCCATTTTCTGCGGCCGGACCGTTGATGATAATGTCACCCTTTTTGACTTTGTCACCAACATTGGCGATGGGAGTTTGGTTGTAGCAAGTGTCCTGTGAAGTACCGTAGTATTTTCTGAGGTGGTAAGTTTCCACACCCTTATTGACTTCGACAAAACCATATTCATAAGGAGAAATCTCGAGTGCAGCCGATTTGGCGTCTTCGTTTTCCAGTTTGATGTCGATGTGAGCGGCGTCTGAGGCGATTACTTCACCTGAGTGACGAGCGCGGACGACCCAACCCATCGATTCGGCAACCATGGCTTCCATACCCGTTCCGACTACAGGAGCAGAAGGTTTGACCAAAGGAAGAGCCTGAGTTAGATGGTGAGTTCCCATGAGGGCACGAGTACCTTCATCTTGCTGAATGAAAGGAATCAGAGCAGCCGAGGTACCGATAACCTGACGAGGAACAACATCGATATATTGAACTAAGGTAGCGTCGGCTTCGATGAATTTCCCCATGTAACGTACCGGAACCCATTTTTGAGTAATGATATCGCCTTCGCGGTCGACACCGGCATGAGTAACGTAGACGTCTTCTTCGTCATCGGCAGCGAGATAGACAACTTCATCGGAAATACGCATAACCGTCTTGCCATTTTGAGTCTCTTTGTTGACTCTGAGGTAAGGAGCTTCGAGAAAGCCGTAGTCGTTGACACGAGTGTAGAGAGCCAGGTAAGTGACCAAGCCAATGTTCGGGCCTTCGGGAGAACGGACCGGACAGGTACGGGAGTATTGAGATGAGTGAATATCACGCATGGAGAAGCTGGCGCGTTCTCGGGTGATACCGCCGGGACCCATGACGGAGATACGTCTAAGGTTGTCGATTTCCGAGAGAGGATTGACCTGATCGAGGATCGAGGAAAGTCTGTTCCTACGGAAGAATTCGGTGATGGATGAGATGATAGGACGGGGATTGACGAAGGCTGCGGGAGTAGGAAGTTCGTCGGGTTTGGCAAGGGACATCTTCTCTTTTATTGAACGTTCAAGGCGTAAAAGACCGACTTTGAAGGCTGTTTGGTTGACGAGTTCACCGACGCAACGGATACGGCGGTTGGCGAGGTGATCGATGTCGTCAATCTTACCTTTGCCATTTTGAAGTCCGATGAGATATCTAATGGAGCCAATGACGTCATCTGTGGAGAGGGTGATGTGTTGCTTGTCGATGGGAGTCTTGGTGCCTAATTTGCGATTAAGTTTGTAGCGACCGACCAAGCCGAGGTTGTAGCGTCGGGCATCGAAGAACATTTGGTGGATAAGGGCTTTGGCATTCTCAAGGACGGCTGGTTCGCCGGGACGAATTTTTTGGTAGAACTCGAGAAGAGCTTCTTCGGTGTTAGTGGAGGTATCTTTAAGGAGGGTGGTGGCGACGTATTGGTGATCTTTATTGGTGTCGACATCGTTAAAGAGTTCCTGAATTTGAGCGTTCTCAGAGAAACCGAGAGCTCTTATAAGGGTAGTTGCGGAGATCTTACGGTGGCGATCGATCCTGACGGAGAGATGGTCGTTGCGAGAAACAATAACTTCAAGCCAGGAACCACGCATAGGGCGGATCTCGGCCTGGTGAAGGGCACGACCAGAATGAGGATCTACTTCACGAGTGAAGTAAACGCCGGGAGAACGGACGACCTGATTGACGACGACACGTTCAACACCATTAATGATGAAGGTGCCGGTATTGGTCATCATGGGGATGTCCCCTAAGAATATTTCCTGTTGCTGAGTGGCTTTTGAGTGGAGATTGGTGAGCTTGACGGTCGCCCAAAGAGGAGATTCAAAGGTAACACCTTTTTCGATGGCGACTTTGGGGGTAATTTTGGGAAGACCGACGCGGGATGAGATAAATTCGAATTCAAATACTTTTCCGGTGAAATCTTTGATGGGGTTTAGTTCCGTGAGAGATTCGCTTATACCTTCTTCGAGGAATTGTTTGTACGAGTCTGTTTGGATCTGAGTGAGATCAATTTGTTCTAATTTTGGGGTAACTTTTCCCCAGTTTTCGCGATTGATTGGTTTAATCATCCTTATTTTTTTGGTGTTTATGGGCAGAAATTATAACAATGCGCAAACGTACAAAAACCTGGCCAGAAAAAGCCAAGTTATATAGCAGTGGGCATAGTATAGCGCAGGTTCGGGGATTATGTCAACAGGGGGAATCCGGGTGGCTAATTGACTTTTCGAAGATTATAAGATATTATTCGGGGGTCAAAGTATCTCACTCATACCACCGCAAGGAGAAGATATGAAGCACATTTTAAAGAAGACATTCCTCACGTTTGTTTTTGTTCTTTCCTCATTCCTGATAGCCGAATTGGTTTTGCTCCCGCTACTGCTAACTCTGGTCTTCAATTCGGTTTTTCCCACCTATTTTAGCTTCTTTACCGATTGGTTCGCGCTCTGCCTTTCAATCGTGAGCGGAAGTGTGGCGGCTTCTCTGTTTTTCTGTCTTTGGTCAGTCATCCGGACAGTCAAACGCGGTCGAGCGATCGTCAGATGTATGGCCACTTCCGGCGTTACGTTCGACGAGGCGGTCATAATTGTCGATCACTTCTTGTATCGCTCAGACGATCCAGGGCGATGGAACCCCGCTGATTTTACAAAGACTCTGTGGAAACACAGATCAATGGGGCGCTTTAACTAAATTGGTAATACCGGCCTTAAATGGCCGGTTTTTTATGGCTTAGCGACAGTCTTTTTTGAGATAGACGCAAACGTTGTCGTTGTGCTCTTCGATAGTCTTGGAGAAGTGGATCTTTCCGGATAGATCGTGGAGATAGAACCAGTTGGGAGTTGTCAGAGGATTGGCTGCTGCCGCGAGGCTGTCCTTGCCGGGGTTGGAAATAGGTGCCGGGGGAAGTCCCGGGTTAAGGTAGGTGTTGTAGGGAGATTTAAACTGGATATCGGTCCGAGAGAGGGTTTGGGGCCACCATTCACAATCAATTTTTTTACACCGAGCAGTTCCCAGAGCATATTGGACGGTGGCATCTACTTGAAGTGGCCAACCTGCCTTAAGACGATTGTTCAACACACCGGCGACTTCAGGCATTTCACCGACGTTGGCAGCTTCTCTTTCCAGTAGAGAGGCCAGAATCAGAACCTCATCTTCCGTATCCTGACCAAGCTTAAGATCCGCTATAACGCGGCTGTAGTTGTCTCTCAGGCGGGAAACGACCGTTTGAGTATCGGCTTTGGGATCAAAGTCATAAGTATCGGGGAATAGCTTTCCTTCTAGGGCAGCAGTTAGTTTCAGGAATTCATCCGAGCTAAATTTTGTATCGGGATTGGCATCCTTGAGGGAGTTAAGAACTATTAGAGCAATCTCTTGACGCCTCAAACCTTCCGGAATGGTGACCCTGACCTGACGGGCGTATGCCCGGGTAAGTTTTTGGGCGATGGTCGTGGAGTCCATCGAGGGAGAAAGTCTGAAGAATCCTGCCTGGATCTTGCTGGCTATCCCCAGGCGGATAACGGTAATTTTGAAAGCCGTACGAGAACGAATGAATTGATCCTTGCTAAGATTGTCAATTATTTCGTCCAAATTCTCCCCCGAGACGATCTCAAAATCTTTTTCCGGCGTGGAGTGGACCGTGACGGGGCGAAGTGAAAGGGAATACCATCCCAAAAAACCGACGAGAAGGGCTGAGAGAGCAATGAGTAGACGTTTGAGCACGGTGTAATTAAACTTCGCTTAAGAGTGCGCGCCTGTAGGTGTTGTTTTTTTGGTCGTAGATAAAGATACGACCGCACTTGCAGGTCACCTGTTCTGAACCTTTAACCTTGGATGACGGCTGATGTTGGCCGTTACTTAGGGCAGTCCCGCAGCCAACACATGAGCCTTTTGAAAGGAGCCAAGCTTGTACCGGGGCGATTATGTTTTTGAACATATAAGTATTCTCACTTATAAAGGGAGTATTTGCAAGGTGATTAGACCGTATCCAAATAATCCTGGAGAATAAGGGCGGCGGCCGTCTGATGTTCTTTTGCCTTTATCACATCATGTCTTTTACCCGCTTCTCTCATTTTCGACCTGGCTTCTTTGGAACTTAAGTCTTCATTAAAAAGAATTATTTTCCCGGAAAAAATCTTAGGAAGTTTTTCGGAAAGTTCAACGGCGGTTTTAACCAAGGGACCTGAGGATGGAGTACCAATGACAATAGTCTCTGGACTGAGACGAGCGATATATGGGGTCAAGCGAGCTACGAGAGTGTCTAAGTCGCGCTCAAAGATGGTGTCCAATGGATCCGAGAGAAGTCCCTCGCGAGATATGGCAATACCGGTGTGAGCGGTGCCGGGGTCAAGACAAAGTGTAACTGACATATATAGTTAATTTTTGACTAATTCCGCCTCAACGATGAGACGCCTGAGCGTGGTTCCCGGAGGAACGCAGGTAACTACCTTGATGGTTTTTTGAGAGTAGTCCTGGCGAAGGACCCAGAGCTCATTCGGTTTCACTTCAAAGGTCTTGGACACTCTGTAAGTATATTCGATGCCGTCATAGGTAACGAAGATATCCGAGCCAACTTTTAGCTTGGGAAGGGTGGAAAAGATGGCTTTGTAATTTTTGGGGTCAAAAAATTGAGGAAGGGTCGAGTGTCCAAAAATAACAGGAGACCCAATCTGTCCGGGGAGGGCGGTTTGTGGGTAATGTACCAGAGCCTTGGTGAGGTCCTCACTTTTTAGGCTAACGATGGCGGCTTCAATGCCAAGGGTAGGTATCGAAAGTGAGTACGATTTGGGGACTTGGGTAGTTTGTTGGGTGGTGATATTCTCTTGTGAAGTAAAAAGATCATTCTGAATACTGCCCGGGAACCAGTTACTGGCTTTGGTAAAGTCAGCACCACCCGAAACGATCGACGGTCCCGAGTCCTCCTCCGCTTGAGAGATATATGAGGCCGGAGAAAGAAGTCCTGTATCGGAAAAAGAGCCAAGGATATTAAGTCCTTGAAACTCAAAGCTAACAACCGGATAGATGACGAAGGCGACAAGGGCCAAGCCGAGAGCCGAAATGATGGTCGGCAGCGCTTTCACATATCGGGGGATAATCCTTCCCGGATGTGGATCCTTGGGTGTGGCCTTGCGATAACCGTAAAGCATGGCTATTGAGGGATGACTTCTATTTCGATATTTTTTAGGGGTAGGAATTTAGTCGACAAGAAGGGAATTGAAGGAGAAGTGATCGCCTTGGCATCCACAAAACCGGTGATGCTTTGAAGTAACTGTTTTGCCTGAGACATAGTTTTTCCTTTGATCATTTTGGAGTATTCCGCTTGATCTATCTGTTGGTAAAGGGTGGCGTTGATGGTGGCCTTGGCGATATAGGTGTCGCCTTTTTGGGTGGGATTTTCCAATTTGATATCGGTAGATTCCGGCGTGAAGGCGAGACCCAGGGGAATCTGAGATTCCAGTTCTTTTTTGATCAGGTCGAAGAGTGCTTGTTTTGAGTAGACCAGTTGGTCGACCGATCCCGCCAGTTCGATACCGACGTTGGTCGCTTCTTCACCGACCTCCTGGCTGAATTTTTTCTCGGTGAAGTGAAGATCATTAAGGGGGAGAGAGCCGTTCCCCGGGTCCTGAGAACTAAGTTGCTGACTCGTTTGTTCTTTGATCTTATCCGTGGCTACTCCAAGAACTTTATCTTGATCGGTCTTGTCAACCGCCCTGACGGTCCGTGAGGTACCGCCGGTGAAATCGGCTTCCGAGACGGCATAAATAATGGTCTTGGAATGATTGTCCACGGTAAGGGTGGTGCTCTTGGCAAGATTATGTTCCGCTCCTATCCTGGTGGCTTTGACCAGAATGGCTTCCTTTTTGCCGAATTCTTCTTTCCCACTTATCAAGTCGGCACTCTTTGAGGCAATAGTGATCGAGTCTCCGAGAATGAAATTGGACTTACCATTTTCGGTGGAGATAACTGAACCGGACTTGAGAGTTACAGGAGCACTGGAACGGTTAAAGATAGTGACGTTCCCGGAAGCTTTTTCTCCGACCGTGGCTTCTCCAGTTGTGGCTACTTCTTCTTTGGCACTACCGGAGACGGTCTGTTTGGTGGCAATAAGGGTAGGAATATCCGGTTGCTCCGCTTGAGCAATGGCAATATCGAGTTGAGTACCGAACTTTTCCGGATTGACGAAAACTTTTACCTTAGCAGAGCCGAGGAAGAAATAGGTTAAGGGGATGGCAGCGATCACGAGAAGAGCAGCTATAGTTGCGAAAAGCGGTAATTTTTTTGAAGATGAAAATCTAGGGAGTGAAAACTTATTAAGGAAGTTAAGCTTAGGGATGATCCCCTGGAGATTTATTTTTGGACGAGAAAGAGAAGACTTGACCTCGTTTTCTCCAAGGGCGAACTGGGCGTTCTCTTCGGTAACCGAGGGCATTTCGTTTATTTGAAGATCTATTCCATTGTCTTCTTGGGGAACGACTTCTTGTTCTTGAGGAATTTCATCAGGAGGTGAGGTCTCTTCAAAGGTAAAGCCAATATTTTCCAGCTCGGTAGTCGGCTTGGTGTCGGGAATATATATATTGGAAGTCTCTTCTTTCCGTGCCGGCTCCCTGATATCTTCGCTTTCCGATGAAGTCTTCACTTCCAGCCCCAGGTGCTGAGCCGCTTCCGTCCCTCCGGCCAGAGCGACCGCTCTGACACTTAAATCAACGGGCAAGATCTCTACCTTGGGCATGTGAACAAAAGGGAGCCGCTCCTGCCAAGGATATGAGAGAATTTGTTGTTGTTCATCTTCGAGGTTGCCACCGTCCGTTAAGAGGAAACGTGCCGGAAGGGATTCAAACTCCATACGAGCCAGCCCTTCTTCAACGTCTCTGGCAAGGTCACCAGATACGCCAACTTCCTCCGTGGCTTCTACCTTGCCGAGTTTGACGACAGAAACAACAACTTTAGTATTGTAGATCTCGAGAAGAATGGCTGTAGGAGGGATGCCTTCTTTTTGTTTGAGAAAGTGAGCTATCGCTTGGGTGGTAGGAACGACACCAATCGGGGTAAGTTTCAATTCGTTAACTATTCTGGATATTAAATTTTTCTTGGTAGGATGAATCCCTTCTTCTCCAAGCCATGATTCAGGAAGTCCAAAAATGATACGGTGCGGTTCGGGCTTAACGTTTTTAACGGCTTCGGTGATGCTGGCGTCAACACCGTTTATCAGGGATTCTTCGTCCTCCCATAACTCGAAAGATCCTTGGCCAATAACCTGAGGTTCACCGTCGTGGAGCTCCCAACAAACAGATTTGATCAGAGATTCGTGAATTTCAACGGCCAAAAAATACTCTACGGGTGTTTCTTTTTTGTTGCTACCAAATATATTTTTTAAATTCATGTCAGGTAGCTCCTAGTTAAAAGAGCTTATTTTAAACAAACTGTAAGTACAGACGCCGGTACGACGAACCCAGCGATTCTTGCTTAACTATTTTTATCTTAGCAAGTTCCCCTGTATTAGTCACGTGTGGTCCACCGCAAAATTCTTTTGAAAACACATCCGGAGGATTGCCGATGGTATAGACGCTCACAATGTCAGGGTATTTTTGGCCAAAAAAGGCAAGGGCTCCTTCCGCGAGGGCGATATCTTTGGGCTTTTCCTCTCTGATGACGGGAAGTTTTTCAGAGATTTTTTGATTGATCAAATTTTCTATAGAGCTAATTTGATCATCGGTGAGTTTTTCCGGATGAGAAAAATCGAAGCGGAGTCTTTCGGAGGTAATATTGCTACCTTTCTGTTGGACATGAGGGCCAAGGATTTGCCTTAGAGCACTATGGAGCAGGTGGGTAGCGGTGTGATAGGCGGTGACGGTTTCAGATCTATCCGCGAGCCCTCCTTTAAACATTCCCGCCGAGGTGGACCGGGAAAGTTCTTTGTGTTTTTCAAATTCTTCTTTGAATTGGTCTTGACTGACGGTCTTGCCCATCTGAGAAAGTATCTCCAGAGTGATCTCCAGAGGAAATCCCAGGTTTTGATAAAGATCGAAGGCACCCTTACCGTCGATGTCGGGGTTTTTTTCCAGTTCCTTGATACCCTTTTCAAGTGATTGCGAAAATTTTTCGATCTCACGACTAACGGTCTCTTTGATGAGCTTAGTGTCCACTTCCGGTTCAAAATATATGTCGGAATATATGCCGATAATGACATCAATCACGTCGGAGAGCTGGTGGAGGTTGGTGCGAGAACCGGTCAGGTAATAGTACTTGACCACGGCGCGACGAAGAAGGCGGCGAAGAACGTAGCCTTGGGTCTTGTTCCCGGGCATCACGCCGTCCTTGATGAGAAAAGCCGCGGCAGAAAAATGGTCGGCAATGACCCTCATGGGCGGACGATTCATCTCATCGGCGTAATTTTTGCCGGTGATGATCTCGAGTTTCTTGATGATGGGTGAAAGAATCGATGTTTTGAAAACGTCCGGATCCCCCATGGTAGCGGCAGAGAGGCGAACGAGTCCGCCACCGAAATCGATATTTTTTGCCGGAAGTTCTTTGAGCGTGCCGTCGGGTTGCTTGATGAATTGCATGAAGACGGAGTTGCCAATCTCAATGAAACGCCCACAATCGCAGTTCGGATGACAGGGTTCGTCTTTCCACTGAGAGTTTTCGTGGAACATGTAATCTTGTCCAAAATCATAAAAAACTTCACTGTCGGGTCCACCCGGTTCTCCGACGGGCATTTGCTCCGGGGTGCCGGCACGAGACCACCAATTTTTATTGGCAGGATATGGATAAATCCTCTCTCCTTCTTTGGCGTCGATGTCGCGTCGAGAAAAAAGTTCTTGCCAGATGGCGATGGCGTCATTGTCCTTTTCTACTCCGGAACCGCCGGCAAAAACAGAGACGTAAAGGCGGGATGGGTCAAGATTCAAGCCTTCTTCTCTATGGGTGAGAAAGGTAAAGAACCAATCGAGTTGTTCTTTCTTGAAGTAGTCGCCGAGGGACCAGTTACCGAGCATTTCAAAAAAAGTGGTGTGACGGTTATCCCCCACTTCATCGATATCCTGAGAACGGAAACATTTTTGACTATCAACGATCCGAACCCCTTGAGGATGTTTTTCTCCAAGAAGATATGGCATCATCGGCTGCATGCCGGCACTGGTGAAAAGGGTGGTGGCATCACCTTCGGGAACAAGAGACGTGGAAGGAACCACTACGTGGCCTCTGCCGACAAAAAAGTCGAGATATTTTTTTCTAATTTCATTGAGGTCCATTTGAATACAAATTATATCTTAGTGACACAACAAAAAACGTTATAAACGGGAGTCTTATTTTGGAGGGTAGAGATAATCGGGACGAGTGGCGGTATTTGGAGGAGGAGGGGGAGGTGCCTCTTGAGAGTATGAGTGGTGTGGTGTTTCTTCGGGAGTGTTGATCGGAGGGACAAAATCGGGAACGTTCTCTTCGGAAGAGGATTGCCCTAAGTGTCTGAGGTGTTCGGGGAGCGAGTCCATAATTTCGCGCATCAGTTTTCTGCCTTCATCCGTTCCGAGCAATAAGGATCCCAGCACACCAACGGTGAGTCCGAAGAGAAACGAATTATTGTGGTTATCTTGATTAGAGGCTTTCGGATTCATAGGTGTCTACTTCTACAGGAGGATTGGGTTTACGTTTGCCTAAAAAAGAAGATATTGAGTCAACAATCTTTCCGGATTCTTTTATGCCCTCGATAATGGCGATCAGACCAGCGGCCGGCTGAGAGAGTTTTTGTACCGTCGATTCGACGGTATCAAGAGTGTCATTGAGTTTAGTCAGAGTATATTTGACCTCTTTGAGGATCATGATGAGCTGAATACCAATGATGGTGGCGAGGACGGTAAGAAGGGCCGTTGAGATGAGAGAGACTATTTGAGGCAGGGTCATATATCAATAATA
>CAZIPD010000001.1:11217-17731 GCA_964541175.1 uncultured Pseudomonadales bacterium | reverse complement strand
GAAGGGCCGTTGAGATGAGAGAGACTATTTGAGGCAGGGTCATATATCAATAATACCAGTTCTATTGTCCGACAATGGTAATGGGGACCTTGATGACCGAAGACCGACCAAATCGATTTGTAGATTGAATGGTGATGGTCGTTTCCCCGATGGGAAGAGTGAAACGGACCAGAAAATGTCCCGAGCCGTCGGGTTTGGCGCGAGTGTCCTCATTAATCTTAATGACCGAATCGACCGAGGTAATACCTTCAATTTCCAGGGGAGAAACCAGGACACTGTTGGGAACAGGCCGTTGTACCTCAAGTTTGGGAGGGGTAAGAATAACTCTGAATTGGAAACCGAGATAAACGAAAAAAACCAATATCGCCAAACCGAAAAAAGCGAATTGAGAATTAAAAAACGAGAAGGAAAAATGCTGACGTCTCTTGGGTTGTTTGTTTTTGTCCTGAGGTTGACGATAGTCTCGTCTAAAGACCGCCACCAGTTCATCGGGTTTTTTGTCCAGCCTGAGCGAGAGATTCCTGATAAACCCTTTGGCGAACGTTTCGGACGGGAGTCGATCGTAAGCATCAGACTCCAGGGCAGCAATGTATTTAACATCGATCTTGGTGAGAGATGAAAGTTGTTCTAAAGAGAAATTCTTTTCTTCACGGGCGGTCTTTAATATCTGTCCGACTGTCTTCATGTTGGTTATTCCGATTGTGTTTGGGCAAGGTATTCTTCAAAACTGTTAACTATGATCTCGTGAGGTTTGTTGCCCGATGACTGAGAAATAATACCTCTTTCTTGGAGTTGGTCAATGATACGGGCGGCGCGAGCGTAGCCTATTTCCAGACGGCGTTGGAGGAGTGAGGCCGATGCTTTTTGAGAGGAGATACATAAACGGGCGGCTTCTTCAAATTTTTCATCGACGTCACCGAGATCCTGACCGGAAGAACTGACGCTACCGGGGGCAGAGACGACTTTAGTAACGGTGTCGTCGTGAATGGCGGAAACACCGGTCTGGCGAATGAAGTTTATTAAAGTAGTGATCTCTTTATCCGATACATAAGCCCCTTGAATACGTTTGGGTTTGGCAAAGTCCGGGGGAATGAAAAGCATATCTCCCTTGCCGAGAAGTTTTTCCGCTCCGGGCGTGTCGATGATGACGCGACTGTCGATCATCGATGTAACCTGGAAGGCAATGCGGGCGGGAATGTTGGCCTTGATGAGACCGGTAAGGACGTTGACCGAGGGGCGTTGGGTGGCGAGGACAAGGTGAACTCCCGTGGCACGGGCCATCTGGGCCAAGCGGACAATTTTTGCTTCGACATCATTGGCGTTCTTACTCATCATGATGTCGGCCATTTCGTCGATGATAATGATGATATATGGCATGGAGCTGAAACCCGACATTTCGTGATAACCGGCGATGTTCTTGACGCCTACTTCTTGAAAGATGCGATATCGTTTTTCCATTTCCGCCACTGCCCAACCGAGGGCATTGACCACTTTATCAACGTCGGTGATGACGGGAGTAAGAAGATGAGGAATGTCTTGGTAAGGAGTAAGTTCGACACGTTTAGGGTCGACCATGATGAACTTCACCTCCTCGGGAGAAGAGCGGAAAAGAATGGAGGAGATGAAACTATTGATGAGAACTGATTTTCCCGATCCGGTTGTTCCGGCAATGAGGACGTGGGGCATTTTGGAGAGATCGATGACACAAGGAGCTCCGGAAACATCAAGACCGAGAGAGCAGAGTGTCTTGGATTTATTTTTTTGCATGGCATCGGACGCCAGCATTTGTCTAAGGGAGACGAATTCGAGGGAGCGATTGGGAATTTCGATACCGACAAGATCTCGACCGGGGATGGGGGCCTCAATACGAATTTGTCCTTGGGGAGCAGAAAGAGCCAGAGCCAGATCGGACTGGAGGGCGTTGATCTTGCTAACTTTAGTACCCATGGCGATACGAAGGGCGTATTGAGTGACGGCTGGTCCATAGTTGACTTCGATAACTTTGGCGGCAATGCTGAAAGAGTTAAGGGTATCCTGGATGATCTCGACGTTCTTTTGGATATCTCCCCTGTCCGCCTTACCCAGTTTTTGATCGGAGAGAAGATTTAAGGGAGGATATTGCCAGACGACGTCGGAGGCGCCTTCGGGACGAGTATGCATGAGCGAGGGCGAAAGTGAGGAGGAGTCTTTGATGGCCGGCTTGACCGGTTCCGAGGAAGAGGCTGCCGGAGGATTTACGGAGAGGGGTTCGTCGTGAGTATTTATTTTCAATCCGGTCTGCTTACCTTGAAAGACAACCGATGGTTTTTTTCCAAGAGAAAGTCCTTTGAATTTTCCTGTAGCGGATTGGAACTTCCCGACGGTGTCCTGAATGATGACGATAATGTCCTCGATGGAGGTTTCAAAGAGAATGAAGAGACCAATGAGAGTACCGACAAGATAAAAAAGTATCCCACCGGCGGTAGAGATGAGGGTGGAGACCGAAAGGAAAACCTGTTCACCGACGACACCGGACCGGGTGAGACCGGTAAGAGAGATCAGGGTGATGACCGAACCCATGAGCACATGAGGTGAGGCAATCGCCAGCTTGGCGCTGGTGAGCATCAATCCACCGACGACAAAAATAAAGGGGGCGAGAATGAAGGTCCAACCAAGAAACTTACTGCCAAAGTCGTAGATCGCCGAAAGGTAGATCCCTTGTCTGGAAAAAGAAACCGCTATCAGACCGCCGATCCCGATGACCAAAATGGCCAGAATCGAGTTCATTGTGTCTTTCTTTATATTGACCTTAAATGGTTTGTTACGGCGTCCTTTCTTGCGAGCCATAGTTACATTATATCTACTTGATCAGACCGTGGGGGAGGAAACTTAAACCTCCATGATGATGGCGATGACGAGGGGTCGGCGTTGAGTGGTATCGTAAGCAAACTTTTCCAACTGGGCTTCGATCTTTTTGCGCAAGAAGGACCAGTCGGTGGCTACTCCACGGAGATCTTTTAGACATTTGACCACTTCCTTACGGGCATCATTGATGAGATCTCTGGATTCTTTTTGGTAGACAAAGCCACGGGAAATTATTTCGATATCACCGGCGATCTGTGAGTTGTCTTTTCGAAGAGGAACAATGGTGACCAAGATCCCATCTTCAGCCATGACTTGGCGATCTCTTAAAACAACAGTACCAACGTCACCAATCCCAAGACCGTCAACGTAGACGTTCCTGGTCTCGTAGAGAGGACCGTTCTTGACGGTGCCGTTTTGAACTTCTACGGATTGTCCTGCAGAAAGGACGAACACCTTTTCCGGGTCAAAATTCATTTCTCTGGCAAGATCCTTGTAAAGCATCATGTGGCGGATGTTCCCTCCAATGGGGATGATATTTTTCGGACGTACCAGGCGGGCGAGAAGAATGAGATCTCCACGATAACCGTGTCCGGAGACGTGAAGATTCTCTGTGGTGCCGGAGTAAGTAACGTCGATATTCCTCTTGTAAAGGGTGTCGATGAGGTCGTAGACATCACCCTCGTTGCCGGGAATGGCGTCGGAGCTGATGACAACTTTGTCGCCTTTCTTCAGGCGGACCGTCTGATGTTCGTCATTGGCGAGACGATGCATGGCAGAGCCAACTTGACCTTGAGAACCGGAGACAATGATGGTGACTTGATTGGGCGGAAGGCTGCCGATCTGCTGGCTTTTGATGAAGATACCTTTGGGAATACGGATGAAACCGTTAACGGCGGCGGCTTTGACGTTCTGTTCAACCGAACGACCGATAACCGCCACGCGGCGGTGGTATTTGGCCGAGGCGTCAATGGCCATTTGAATACGAGAGATAGAGCTACTCATGGTGGTGAAAAGGAATCTGCCTTGGGTATTTCTGACCTCACTATCAATGGCGTTTAACAGACTGCGTTCGCTAATACTGAAACCAGGTTTCTCAATTCTTAAACAGTCAGTAAGCATGAGATCGACACCGTCATTACCGGCGACGGCCATGGCGGCCAGGTCGGCAGGTTTGTTGTCGATGGGAGTGAGATCAAACTTAAAGTCAGCTCCGTGATAGACGGTTCCGGCGGGAGTCTTGATCAGAAGGTGGAAACAGTTCGGTACCGAGTGAGTGATGTGGATGAACTGAATGTGGAATGGACCAAGGTCAAGTGTGCCTTCGACCGGAGTCATTTTGTTTTTCAGCCCGAATTCGCGGACTTTAATTTCGGCGATGGCGATGGCCAGAGTAGATCCATAGACATCGGCGTTGGGCATCCGAGGGAGGATATAAGGAAGACCACCAATATGGTCTTGGTGAGCATGGGTGAGGACGAAGCCATGGAAGGTCTTGGTCGACTTTTCCAGATAGGAAATATCGGGAATAACGGCATCGACACCGAGAGCGTCGTCTTTGGGGAAGCCCATACCGCAGTCAACTGCGATCTGGTCGTTGCCATATTCGTAAATGTACATATTTTTGGTGACGTCACCGACGCCTCCAAGGGGGATGATTTTTAGTGGAATCATAAAATTTAATTAAATGCCTACTTTAATTGTAATCTAATTTGGAAAACCGTAGACAATTCTGATAATAAAGAGTCGACCAAATAGACCTGAGTTTTAAAAGTCGTTTTAAGATCCCTAAAGCAGCGAAATGCGGCTAACAGGCGATACATGGGAAACACATTTAACGGTGAATCGACCCAGAAACAGGAGTAACTGAACCATGAACTTAAGGGCGATTATACACTTTTGATACGAATCTTGCCAGTTTTTAGAAATATTTGAGGCTGTGGCGAGGGTAAACTGGTTTATACTAATTAAGAATGAAAAACGAGAGGGCTATTCGTATCTTTAACCTTTCCGAGGATGTCTGGCCATTTATCGAGGCAATGGGTGACGGAGACGTGCGCAGACTGGAAATCGAGGAAAATGCCGACCTATCGGACAGGGACCTGTTCTCGATGGCCGAGGAATTCGAGTTCACCTTCATTACTCCCCGGCAAATTAAACCCGAGTTCGTCGAGTATTTCAAAAAGTTATGTATGGTCAAGGAGTTGGAGATATTGGTTCCAAAGAACCATCACGGTCAGTTGTGTGAGGACGTTTTGAAAGATAAGAAAATCATGAGGAGATTGACGGAACTGGGGAAAAATTACCGAAGATTGAGTATTTCTTCGTATTCAACCACCGCGAGTTTTCTAAACTTGGTGGAAAAACTGAGGGAGGGAGGTGCCGAGGTGAGGACCCCGGGAGCACCGGAAAAAATCAATGCCTGGACGGTTAATTTCTATGGCAGCAAATCGGGAATCAGACAGTTGACACAGATCAATGGGGCGATCAGGGCTGACTTGAAAATGCCTAACGGAGTGATAAGTTCCGGGGTCATAGATACGGCAAGGATCGCGGCCAATAAATATGTAAAGGAGAAGGGGGTGGTAATAAAAGCCAATAAGGGTCACTCGGGCTTAGGGGTACTGATCTTCCGTAACGGCGATCTGCCCAAGAAATACGGTGAGTGTGAGAAAAAACTGATAAATATATTAAGAAAAGATGCGTATTGGGAAAAATTCCCGGTGGTGGTCGAGTCGCTGGTAATACCTAACACGCGAATTGGAGGAGGATTCCCCAATGCGGAGTTTTTGATCAAGCATAATGGAGAGGTGAAGTTCCTATATAGCTGCGGGATGAGGGTCGACAGACACGGGGTATTTGGAGGAGTGGAGATAAGCGAGGACGCTCTCCCGAAGAGGGTAGCGTCAAGGATCATCGACATAGGGTATTTAATAGGAGAACAATACGCAAAAGATGGGTATCGGGGGTATTTCGATGTCGATTTTATTGCCGAGAGGGGCGGAGAGGTCTATGTCAGCGAGTCAAACGTAAGAGTAACCGGAGGGACCCATGTATATCAAGCGGCGATCGAGTTGGCGGGAAGGAACTTCACCAAAAAGTCGTATGTACTATCCGACAATATGTACAAGATACCGGGAAGGAAAATTGTTACCTTTGAGCATTTGGTAAAAATATTGAAACCGATCCTCTTTTCCAGAAAAACCAAGGAGGGAGTGGTGATCGCTTCGGCGAGTTTACTGGCCAAGAGAAAACTGGCTTACATAATTTTCGGGAAGAATAAGAAGCGAGCGGAGAAGATAGAGGCGGAGATGAAAAAGATGTTGATCAAGTGATTACCACTTCGGCAGGAATTGCTTGATGTTCTCTTGAGTAAGATGAACCGTTTGAGTCTGTCCGGTGACGATCATAAGAGCGACTTTCCTGACAATACCATCAATCGTACGGCTTAAGGTGCGAATTCCCGAGTCATAACCAAGCGGTCGAATGATTTGTGGCCAAAGTGGTGGGTCAATGGTGATGACCGACGGATCCATACCCGCCTCTTGAAGAGCGCCGGGGAAAAGAAACTCCTGGGCGATGTGGGCTTTTTCATCATCGGTGTATGAGGGCATTTGTATCGGCTCAAGACGGTCCATAACGGCAGTAGCCAGATTGCCGGTATTGTTGGCCG
>CAZIPD010000001.1:0-11117 GCA_964541175.1 uncultured Pseudomonadales bacterium | reverse complement strand
ATCGGCTCAAGACGGTCCATAACGGCAGTAGCCAGATTGCCGGTATTGTTGGCCGTTGCGATGAACATAACCTCCGAGAGATCAACCGGGTAATCGATGAAGTGATCCAAAAAACGATTGTTCTGTGTTGGATCCAGGAGTTCGACCAAAACACCCATGATGTCCATACGAGCTTCTTCGGTGACACGGTCTATTTCATCAAGAAGAATGATGGGGTTTTTGACCCCGGTATCACAGAGGGCTCTGACGACATAACCGGGTTCCGCTTCTATATGAAGACGAGATTGACCGCGAAGGTCACGGGCGGAGCCGATTCCACCAAAGGGAATACGAGCGATGGGGCGACCCAGGGCGTTGGAGAGAGCGTAGGCGAAGGTGGTTTTTCCGGTACCGACTAAACCGACTAGACAGATTATCGGGGCTCTGGCGATGCCAAGATTTTTTGAGGACCTGAGTTTAAGGACGGACATGTATTCGAGGATGCGGTCTTTAACTTCATTCATCCCGTAATGGCTTTTGTCCATGGAAGCACGTATGGAAGTAAGGTCAATTGGGCGTTCAACTCTCTTGGACCAGGGAACTTTAATTATCCAGTCTAAATAGTGACTGGTCTTTTCGAATTCTTCGGAATAGAAACCTTGAGCGAACATCCGCTCAAGACGGGAAATTTGACTTTGAATATCTTCTTTCAGTTCAGGAGGAAGCTCAACAGAGCTCAGCTTTTGGTTTAAGATTTCAAGATCTCGAGCGGCGGCCGTAGTAGTAGATTTGGCAGGATCATCCATTGAGTTCATTATACAAATAAAAAAAGCCGGGGGTTAACCCGGCATGAGCATTACAATTCCAAAAATAGATAACCAATAATGAAGGCAGACCCTCCGAAGATGAGGGAGAGAATGATGTAGAGGGCGATGTCTCCGGGGCTCTGGTAAATGGTGGCGGTAAAGACATTGTCGGCGCTGATTGTATAGTCAGTCCCCGAGCCGTCAATTACGTCCAGAATGTGGCCTTCGAGGTACCCTGAACCGGAGAAGTTGTCACCGGTGATGGGGCTTCCTTGGACATAATCAGAGCCCGAAACAATGCGAAAATAGCCAACACCCGAACCTTCGACGTAATAGGTATCGGAGCCAATCAGCTCGATCCTATCCCCGGCTCCAGCCGTGAAGTCGGTGACAGTACCGGTTTTTGAGTCAGGGCTGATATATGAGTAGCTAAATAGCAATGAGGCAACAAATATAAGTAGTCCGAAAACAATAGTCCTGGTTTTCATTTATCCTCCTTGGTTTGAAAGTGCGTTGGTGAAATTATACTACAGGTTATATAAAACAAATGCCGGGTTCCCCCGGCAAGTGTCCTGCTAATTTCTTTTTGCTTTAGCGATTATCACGGAAGCGTTTGAATGGAGGTCTGCCTCCACCGCCACCACCTTGGAATCTGGGGCGATCGCCTTGGTCTCCTTCTCTTCTTGGTTGAGGAGGGACAGGTCTTTCACCTTCCTTGAGAGTGGTGAGATTGACCCTACCCAGGTCATCGACGTCGCGGACGCGAACTTCGATCTTGTCCCCGACTTTAAGTGACTTGAATGTTTCCGGATAGATCTGAGAAATGTGGACCAGACCATCTTTCCCGGGAAGAATGTTGACGAAGGCTCCGAAAGCTTCGATACGAGCAACCGTCCCCTGATAGATAGCTCCAATTTCCGCTTCGGCAACGAGACTGTCGACGTAGGCGCGAGCTCCATCTACCTTGGCTTGGTCGATACCGGCAATGGTGACCGTACCGTCTTCTTCAATGTTGACCTCAACATCAAAATCATCTTGTATACCGCGGATAACTTTTCCACCCGACCCGATGACGTCGCCTATGCGGTCTTCAGGAACCTTGGTACTGACAATCTTGGGTGCGTACTGAGAGAGGAATGCTCGAGGGGCAGCGATAACGTCGACCATTTTTCCGAGGATAGAGAGACGGCCATTCTTGGCTTGATTGATGGCTTCACCAAGAATATCGACTTTAATACCGGTGACTTTGACGTCCATTTGCAGGGCGGTGATACCATCGGCAGTACCGGCAACCTTAAAGTCCATGTCTCCGAGGTGGTCTTCAAGTCCAGAGATATCGGTAAGAGTAATATATTTGTCTCCTTCGGAGATGAGACCCATGGCCACACCGGCGACGGGTTTCTTTAGAGGGACTCCGGCGTCCATAAGGGCGAGGGTCGATCCACAGACAGAAGCTTGAGAGGTGGAACCGTTGGAACTCATTACTTCAGAGACGACACGAATGGCATAAGGGAACTCTTCTTGAGCAGGAAGCATAGGAAAAATGGCTTTTTCCGCCAGAGCACCGTGGCCGATCTCTCTTCTACCGGTACCGGGTCTGCCGACTTCACCAGAGGCGTAACCGGGCATGTTGTAGTGGTGCATGTAACGCTTGGAGGACTCACCTTTCATGCCTTCGAGAAGTTGTTCTCTAGCCGGTGAGGCGAGAGTAACCGTGGAGAGGACGTGTGTAAGACCTCTTTGGAAGAATCCCGAACCATGAGTGCGAGGAAGTAGGCCAACTTCAATATTTATCTGACGGACCTCATCGATCTTGCGTCCATCGGGACGGTTCGATTTGTCGAGGATCTGACGTCTGGCCAGGTTACGAAGGAGATCGTCGGCGATGGCTTTGATGTCATTGGGGTTAAACTCAGGATGAGCGGCGGCGATGGCTGAGGTAAGCTCCGACATTTGAGTGCCGGTCTTAAGAGCTTCATTTTTGAGGATAGCCGAAATGTCACCAAGTTCTTTTTCGACGATTTTTTGGAGATCGGCGGGGACTTCTTTAGGAGTAATAGTGATCTTTTGCTTGCCATGTTCTTTGGCAAAATCGGTGATCCCTTGAGCGATCTGGTCGGAGTATTCTTGCGCAAATTTCAGGGCGGCGATCATCGTTTCTTCGGTGACTTCTTTGGCTCCGGACTCGACCATACAAACGACTCCTTTGGGGCCGGCGATTACCAGATCAAGAGGTGAGGCGGCTTTTTGTTCCGCCGTCGGGTTAACGATGAACTTTCCGTCTGTACCCTGACCGATGCGAACGGCACCGATGGGTCCCTGGAATGGATAGTGAGAAAGAGAAGCGGCGGCAGAGGCAGCGATAACGGCCAAGATCTCCGGCTCTTCAACTCCATCTATGGAGAGAGGGGAAGCCATAATTTGGACGTCATTTCTGGATGATTGGTCAAAAAGAGGGCGAAGAGATCTGTCGATCAAACGACCGGTCAAGACTTCGTTCTCGGTAGGTCTGCCTTCTCTTTTGATGAATCTATTGGAGCTTATTATGCCACCGGCATAATGCTTTTCTTGATATTCAACGGAGAGAGGGAAGTAGTCGATCCCTTCTCTTTGGCTACCTGCGGTAAACGCAGCGATAACCATGGTGTCGCCACAGCGAACTGTAACGCAACCGGAAGCCTGGGCGCCAAAACGTCCAGTTTCAATAATAATGTTTTTACCATTAAGGTTAATGGTGGTAGTGGGATAGGTCATGCCTTTTCCTTTCGTGTCAGGTCCGGCGAGAAAGCTTGTCTTGAGAAGAAAACAGAAAATACCCCTCGCCCACCCGGGCGGATATACTCTATTTACTCCTCAAGCTTATTTAGCCGAGTCGCGCAGCTGACTGCTGATTTTTAATGTTTTTGTAATGTCTAAATAGTCTGATGGGTTAGATTTGCCGAGGTAGTTGAGAAGGCGGCGTCTTTTGGAGATGATCTTGAGAAGACCACGACGAGAGTGATTGTCTTTCTTGTGGACCTTGAGGTGGTTGGTAAGTTCGTCGATCTGAGAGGTGAGAAGGGCGATCTGGACGCGAGGAGAACCAGTGTCTTTATCACTGGCGGCGAACTTCTTAATGATGTCGATTTTTGTGTCTGATTTAAGAGCCATATTCAGGGAGTATTGTACCAGATGTGTTTTATTTTTGCCACGGGAGCTTGTTAGGCTCGTGCCTGGGATCAATCCAGACTATTGCTGCATGAGATTTAGGTAGGCCGAGCGACTGCCGTTGAGGGTAAAGTTTTCGGAGTTGACCGTGGTTATACCCTGGACTTCCAAAAGGGTTTTTTCGATGGAGCTTATGAACTGGCTTCCTCCACAGCTAGTATTGGCACCGGCTTTCACCGCCTCAAGGAGAGGCTCCTTGTTGAAGTCCAGATAAACCTCTCCGCTCTTGACGTTGATACTTTTTATGAGATCTTTGGTGTTTTCGGAGAATATGGAGTTATAGGTGAAGATCTTCTCATCGGGGGTGGGACCAAGGAATAATTGATCAAGGACCGCCCTGACCGGAATGTTTGTCCTGGGGAGTTGACGCTTAACGGGAAAGACCGCCGAACAATCCTGGGCATTGGGGTTGAAATTCGAATTATTGAAGAAGAGGGTGACAATTATTTTGTCGTCGGTGGGTGTTGGTTCGAAAAGAGTTGGAGAGGGAGCCGTGGTTGAAACGGGGATCTGGGTAGAGTTTATAGAGGGTGTCTTGGGTTTTACGAGGGATGAAAAACCCAAACCGATACCGATACCGAGAATTAGTGAGGCGAGACAAGCAATGAGACAATGAAACATGGGGAGACGATAGACGGCCATATCTTAATGATACTATCTTGACGAAGAGGGAGTTTCTTCGACACGGAAAATTTTGGGTTTTTTCCAATCCAGGGGAACAGGGCCATCTTCTTCGGGTGCGTCAACGACCGTCTGAGGGGACATGGGAGACTCAAAGAAAGGCGGCTGGGTGAACTTGGAGATGCCGGAGAGTTGGTTGGGGAGTCTGCCACCTGAGCGCATTAAGAAAGAGAGGCTGGAGAAGGTGTCGGCGGTAATTTTTCCAGAGGAAAGATCTTGGGTCGAGGCAAATATCCCGAAAATTAGATTGTTAGCTGCTTCTTGGGAGGGGGTAACTCCGGTTTTTTCGAGGAGGAGGGCAACGAGCTCCGAGAATGAGGGGATGAACACGTGTAGAAGCTTATCCGTGAATGAGACCGGTCTGGGGGAAATGTTGAGACTGAGAATATTGGCTTGATCGAGAAAGTTCTTTTCTTCGGAGTAGATAGATCCCAGCTCCTCCAGAGAGTTTATCCCAACAACAATTACCAGGTCCGCTTCGGCACCGGAATACGAGAATTTGGCACAGGAAATGTCAGGGATGGGGGCATCGGTTTTGGGTTTGACGACCAAGTAGAACTTACCGTCTTCACGGACGTCGTAGTCGACTTTATCGAGATAATCTTCTTTGTAATCAAAGGAGATTATGAGATTACGAGAGCCAACGGTGTTGCTGATTTTTTCAGCTCCGATGATCTTGTGATTGACGTTAATGGGGCTGGAACAGCCAATTTGCGATCGTTTATTGGCGGACTCCAAAGATTGGTGAAGGCTAAGAGCGGCAATGACCTGATCTTCCGTCGGTTCAGGAGGGAGCAAAACAAGAATTCTCTTGGCCTCGTTTAAATATTGTTGGGCAGTGGAGTATTGATTTTGATCGTTCATACTTTAGCTTCCAGGCTTTGGAAAATGATTATATCACCAGGCTTGAAATCCAATAGAGGACTAATAACTGCTCCGAATTCTTGGTCTTTTTTGACCTCTTCGACATCTTCTTTCCCGGCTTTAAGTGAGGTGACGGTGGAGCCGTTGATCAGATCTCCAATGTGGATCTTTCCCGAACTGGCGATACAACCATAGACTATGGTGCCATTGAAATTAAATACCTTGAGGACCTTGGCTTGTCCGGTCTCGATCATTTTGGGGGCTTGAGACTCGGTGATCTTTTTATTTAAATCCTTTAAATAATCGAAGAGTTGATAGATGATCTTAAAATTCGAAAATTTAATACCTTCGACTTCGGCCAACTTGGCGACAGTGGAAGGGATCTTGCTATTAAAACCAATTATCTCCGCTTTTCCGGATGAGGCACTTTGAATATCTGTCTCGGAAACCAAACCAACGGAGGCGGAAAGGATGTTGGCATCATCTTTGATGGAGGCGATGATCGCTTCAAGAGATCCTTGAACGTCGGCCTTGAGAATGATGTTGGGGTGATCCTCACTAATAGCAGAAGCGGTGGCGGCAACGGAATCGATCGTCGACTTTTGGGGAGTTGAGGTAATGATGTCACCGACATTGGGAACTTTATTAAAACCAATTATCTGGATCGGGGTCGAGGGAGAGGCGGTAGTTAGAGAAGTACCCGAGTAGTCGATCATCGAGCGGATCTTGCCGTATTCTTCCGTGCCGTCAAAAAGATCGTCATTTTTCTTGTAGGTACCCTGTTTTACCAAGAGAGTGGCCAGAGGACCTTTTTGCGAGTGCATTGAGGACTCAATTACCAGTGCCGTGGCAGGGACAGCATCAGAGTTGTCGGTAAGTTCCTCAAGTTCCGAAAGGAGGAGGATGACTTCGAGAAGATCTTCAACCCCCTGACCGGTCTTGGCAGATATCTGAACCATGGGAACATTGCCACCGTAACCCTCAACGTAGACACCGCTATTGGCCAGGTCGGCTTTGATCCTTTCGGGATTGGCATCGGGGAGATCAATTTTATTCATAGCGACGACAAACGGGATGCCGGCAGCGCGGATGTGTTCGATACTTTCCCTTGTCTGAGGCATGACGGAGTCATCGGCGGCGACGATGAGGATGGCAACATCGGCGGCGTGACCTCCACGGGCTCTCATGGCAGAAAAGGCGGCGTGACCGGGTGTGTCGATAAAGGTGATCTTTTTACCTTGATGTTCTATTTGGTAGGCGCCAATGGCTTGAGTAATACCCCCAACTTCTCCGCCGGCAACATTGGCATGACGAATTCGGTCAAGGAGTGAGGTCTTACCATGGTCTACGTGTCCAAGAATGGTCACGACAGGCGGGCGCGTGCGCTTTGCATCGGACATATGAGTTGAGTTAATTTTTATTTCGCCTCAGGAGTTTTGAAAGCGGCGATCTGAGCTTGGATCTTCTCAAGAGTTTTGGGGCCTATGCCTTTGACTCCTTCGAGCTTGCCCAATAGATCTTCGATCTGGGTAAGGCCGGCTTCAACGAGGAGATTGCGAGTTTTGGTGTCCAAACCGAGTTGGTCTATTTCAAATTCTTCTTCACCGGTGGCGACAATGGCAGTTTCAGGAGAGGCTTGATCGGCAACGATCCTGAGTTTAGTGTTGGTCAGTTTGGCTGCGAGTTTAACGTTTTGACCACCACGACCAATGGCGAGAGAAAGTTGGTCGGAGGGAACGGTGACGGTGGTCTCTCCCGAGTCGGCGTCAAAGGCAATACTGAGTCCTTCTGCCGGAGCAAGGGCGGACTTGATGAATTTCTCTTTGTCCTCGGCGTACTGAATGATATCGATCTTTTCGTTGTTGAGTTCGTTAATGACCGCCTGGACACGAACACCTTTTTGTCCAACACAGGAACCTACGGGGTCGACACCGGGCTGAGTAGACTCGACGGCGACTTTTGAGCGGCTACCGGCTTCTCTGGCTATGGCACGAATGACGACGGATCCGGCACTAACCTCGGGAACTTCGCGGGAAAAAAGACCTTCCAGAAGTTTGGGGTCGGTGCGGGAAACGATTATCTGCCGGCCTTTTAGACCTTCGGTGATCTCTTTGAGATATACGGAAAGACGGGAGTTAAGGCGATAGAATTCGTTCTTTACTTGTTCCTCCGGAGGCATGACGGCGAGTCCGCGACCAAGATCGATGACTACAGCACGGCCGTCCATTCTCTGGACCATGCCGGTCATAACTTCCCCAAGGTGTTCTTCGTATTCGGCAAGTACGGCGTCACGTTCGGCTTCGCGGATGGTCTGCATGATGACTTGCTTGGCTGCTTGAGCAGCGATGCGACCGAAACCCGGAGGAGTAATTTCTTTACGTTCTTTTTTGGTGGCACCTTCTTCGCCGACGAATACACGGAAAGCACCGTTGTCTTGATCGACCTCGGCGGTGATAACCTTGCCTTCTTCTTCTTCAAATTTGGCGGCTTGTTCGGGGAAATCTTTTTTGAAGGAGGCTACGAGAGCGCTGTTGATGGCGTCAAGCACAACTTGTACAGGAATTCCACGTTCAGAACAGATCTGATTGATAGCAGCTGCAAACTCAGTACGAGCAGTAAGTGTTTGTGTATCCATTTTTAATATAATTGTGTTTTTTTAATAAAATGGGCGGAACCTAGCCCGCCACAAAATCTCTAACTCGTTCATATTATAGCATGGTAGAATTCGTTCGTGAAATACGTAGAATCACGCACGTGCGATAAGTGCCCCGTTGGGGCAGAATCCCCCAATTGGGGAATTGAGGGTGAAAACGATATCCGTTTCGTGGCTGTACTGGAGTCGTCCGACTGGAGGGCACTGAGAACCGACTATATGAATGAGTTATTTTTGACCAGGAGCGGGAAGGCTGTGGCTGAGGTACTGGGGGACAGGATCGAGTACACACTGATCACAAATTCCGCCAAGTGTTTGAATCAGGGAGGTTATAAAAAGCCGACAAAGAAAATGTATGAGGAGTGTGCGGAAAATGTTAGAGCGCAAATAAACGAAATTCAACCCGAGTTGGTGATATGTTTTGGAGAAAAAGCGGCCGAGGCGGTATTGGGACAGAAATTTTCCGAGGTAGTAGGTCGGACCCTGGGAAACGTGGTGGTGGTCCACCACCCAAGAGTGATGAGTATAGAAGAGAAAGCTTTAATTAAAGAAATTCTGGGAATTACTCCTGCTCAAACTTCTTAAGCAGATCTTTTTGTTTTCCGGATAGACGTGTCGGGAGTTTGATGACGAATCGGATATAGAAATCGCCGTGGTGGTTCGATTGGAGGTGTTTGACACCTTTACCGGTGAGACGGAGAACTGTTTCAGGTTGAGTGCCGGAGCGGACTTTGACCTTAAGATCTCCATCGAGAGTGGGGACTTGCGTGTCACCACCAAGAATGGCAAGGGTGAAGGGGATCTCGTGATTGACGATGATATCGTAACCTTCTCGTTTAAATATTTTGTCCGAGCCGACGTCGAAACTGACGTCGAAATCGGAATAACGTATACGAGTGCCGTTGTCGGTACCGGCAGGAATCCTGACTTCGTGTTGTTTTCCCTGGTGAACGATGGTCTTGCTACCGCCTTTGATGGCTTCCATGAATGAAACTTTCAGAGTGTAGTGTGGTTTTGCTTGGTGATTACGACCACCGTAAGCGTTGCCGCCAAAAAATGCCGAGAAAATATCGAAAGGGTCGGAGAAACCGCCTTGATTGCCGAAGAGATCTTCGAAGTTGATATTGCCCCCTGAGGAGTAGTAACCGCTGAAAGGATTTCCCGACGCTTGCTGCCCAAAGGGGTTAAATCCGGTCCCCCCACCGAAAGCGGCATGGCCGAACTGGTCGTACTTGGCTTTCTTGTTTGTGTCGGAGAGGATCTCGTAAGCTTCGTTTATTTCCTTAAACTTTTCCTCGGCATCTTTCCCCTTGTTCCTGTCTGGGTGCCATTGAAGAGCCAGTTTACGATATGCAGACTTAATTTCAGCAGCAGCCGCTCCTTTTTTGACGCCTAAAATATCGTAGTAGTCTCTGTTAGTGGCCATTTGGTGTTGGGCAGGACTTTATTATTTAGCTGACAACTTCGCCCTCTTCGGCTTTGGTTTTGTCCGAGGAATCTTCCGCCTTTTCTTCCGTTTTTGGAGACTCATCAGTCTTTTGACCTTCTTGAGCGGCTTTGTAAAGAGCCTCAGCATGTTTTTGCATGATCTCGGTGGCTTTCTTCAGCTCTGTGTCGAGTGACTCGGTAGTGGCGTCGGTCTTTTTAACTTCTACTTCAAGAGCCTCGAGCGATTTTTCCATTTCCTCTTTGGCATCACCAGGAAATTTATCGCCGGCGTCCTTGAGGACTTTTCTGGTTTGAATGATCAGCGTGTCGGCTTCGTTCCTCTTGTCGACCAATTCTTTTTTCTTCTTGTCGTCTTCGGCGTATTTTTGAGCGTCCTGCTTCATTTGCTCAACTTCTTCGTCGGAAAGATTGGTGGCATTTTTGATGGTGATCTTTTGCTCTTTGCCGGTCGCCTTGTCTTTGGCGGAGACATTTAAGATACCGTTGGCGTCAATGTCGAAGGTGACTTCGATCTGGGGAACTCCACGAGGAGCGGCGGGAATGCCATCGAGGATGAATGAGCCAAGGGTCTTGTTATCCGTGGCCATGGGACGTTCACCTTGAAGAATATGGATCTCTACCTGTGGTTGATTGTCCGAGGCGGTGGAGAAGGTTTGAGATTTGCTGGTAGGAACGGTGGTGTTTCTTTCTATCAGTGGTGTCATGACACTACCCATGGTCTCGATACCGAGTGTTAGAGGAGTGACGTCGAGCAAGAGAACATCTTTGACATCACCGGAGATCACTCCACCCTGAATGGCGGCACCAAGGGCAACTGCTTCATCGGGATTGACACTTTTATTGGGTTCTTTGCCAAAGAATTCTTTGACCACTTGTTGAACTTTGGGCATACGGGTCATACCTCCGACCAAAATGACTTCGGCAATGTGACTTTTTTCCATCTTGGCATCAGAAAGAGCTTTCTTGCATGGTTCAATGGTCTTTTGAATGAGGTCATCGACCAACTCTTCGAGTTTGGCTCTGGTCAGTTTCATGGTGAGATGAAGGGGTTGGCCGTCGGCTTGAGTGATGAAGGGCTGATTGATCTCGGTCTCTGTCGCCGAAGAGAGCTCGATCTTGGCTTTTTCGGCCGAGTCTTTAATACGTTGAAGCGCCTGCTTGTCTTTTGAAAGATCGACCCCCGATTCTTTTTTAAATTCGGCAACGATGTAATCGATTATGCGGTGATCAAAGTCATCACCTCCAAGGAAGGTGTCGCCGTTGGTAGATTTAACTTCAAAAACTCCATCACCCAGTTCGAGGATGGAAACATCGAAGGTACCTCCTCCCAGGTCGTAGACGACGACGGTTTCGTTCTTACCCTTGTCGAGACCATAAGCGAGGGCGGCCGCGGTGGGTTCGTTTACTATTCTTTGAACATTGAGACCGGCGATTTCACCGGCTTGCTTGGTGGCTTGACGTTGAGAGTCGTCGAAGTA